>CAMNGU010000022.1 GCA_946538525.1 uncultured Lachnospiraceae bacterium | reverse complement strand
AGCACGCCGCCAGCGTTTATCCTGAGCCAGGATCAAACTCTCAAAAAAAGTTTTTAATCCTTTGTCATAGTTAAACGTTAACGTTTACCATTCCAAATTTTACTGTTGTTTGGATTGTTCATCCGAAAATAATATTTAAAAGAATTTTCGGGGTTGTCATCATTATTCTGTTGTTAAATGTACGATTGTTTTCTGATTAAATATTGATTCAGCAGGATCTTTATCCAAGATTAACGGAGAAGGAGGGATTTGAACCCTCGCGCCGCTATTAACGACCTACTCACTTTCCAGGCGAGCCCCTTCAGCCACTTGGGTACTTCTCCAAATAACTGATTCGACAATAACTAACTGTATTCAGTTAGAGCGGAGAGGATGGGATTCGAACCCATGTGCCCTTGCGGACAAACGGTTTTCAAGACCGCCTCGTTATGACCACTTCGATACCTCTCCATGTATGTTTTTCTTCGTAAAAAGTAGTCGCTCTTTTTACCGGCGACTTTGCCTATTTTAGCAAAAAGCATTTTCTATGTCAACAAGTTTTTTTAGTTTTTTTTACTTTTTTTTATATTTAATACTTTTCGCAGATTTTTAGCGGTTTTTTAACTCATCACAACCGATAATTTTTTAGGCGAATTGCATCATAGCACTTATGCAATTAAAAATCAACCATAAATACTCAAATATTTTCAATAATATGAATAGCCGCACATCCAGTATCATAAAGCTGAAATGTGCGACCATGAATAAATGTATATAAATATACGAATGAATAAAGATAACCGAATAAATATATGAATAATTACTCTATTCTTTTTTCCTATAAATAATATAGAATACAGAACATGCTGAGATAAGCATTATAGCAGCAACAACTTTTAATAACATATTGTCTCCTGTTTTCGGATTCCTGCTAACACTACTTCCCATCTTTTTAACATTCTCCTGTAAACTGTCAACATTATTCTCTGACTCAACTACTTTTTTAACCAGTTTTACAGTCTGACTCTCACTATTTAAATCTTCATGTCTTGCCACGATATGCCCTTCAGAATCAAACATTCTTTCAAACACAACTAAGTCACCGTCTAGATCATTTACATCATTTACATCAAATACAAATTTCATATCCAATGTTCCTGATGTTTTTTCAGCCGTAAATTCCATATTCGATGTAACCTTCTCACCATTAATAAGCACCGGTTCACCTGTCTTCTTATCATAAAGAACACCTTCAATAGAATAACTATCACCCACAATTACATTTTCATAGGAAACAGTATCTACCACCGTTACCTTTCCATCTGCCTGAATTGTCTGGGAATCCCCATTCTCTTCATGAGCTTTTGTCCCTATCTTTATTACATGCAATGTCTGTGCTTCATCTTCCGGATCTTCATGCTTCACAGGAAATATTTCAGTTTCCGTATCTGGATACTGACATACTGTTTCTATATCATCACCTAGATATAAGTTTTCAAATACCACCAGGGATTTTCCTTCCAGTCCGCTTACATCTATATTGTCAAATATTACATCAACAGTTCCCTCTATCTCAAATACACTCTTTGTATATTCACTGGCAGTCGTAAAATGAGTAACAGATGTCACTGCTTTTCCATCTTTCATATATTCACTTACTGTCCCCTTCTCATCACGAACCATAAGTCGCCCAAGAATCGAATACGAGGTTCCAGCTTTGAGATATTTATATTCCACTGTATCAATAAGAGTTTGAACCTCATCCGTAGGAATAGTATCCTTCTCAGAATCCATAACATGAGCCGTAGTACCTATCTTAGGCATTGAGACATTTCGAATAATCGGCTCATTATTGGCAGGATCAAATGCATCATATACCATCTCTTTTTCAACTTTTATTTCGATAGCCGGCTCTAGCTGTTTTCCTTTATTCGCCTCACAACTAAGCTCAGTAACAGTATAAGTTCCAAATGGAAGCGCACCATATCCATCTACTTTATCAAGCTCCTTTCCATCTGACGAACAGGACATCCAGAGTCCTTCAGTAGTTGCACATCCATTTTCATCAGTTGTGATAAGAAGCGTTTCACCTGTTGCTACACTTTTTATTTCAAATTCAACTCCACTCATCACTTCATCAGTATCATAATCCCTCTTCTCCAGTTTTATATCTCCACGAAGAATCGTATCACCGATACTAATATCATCCAAAACAGTATTCTCATCTATAGAGTAGTATTTGATTTCATCCAGTTCATCCGCTCCATAATCAACTTCATCAAGTTTATATCCTGTTGGTGCAACCACTTCTTTAATAGATACAATTCCAAAGGGAAGGATTACATCACCTGTAGCCTCATCAACAGTCACTTCTCCTGAAAGATATTCTTCTTTCAGCATAGCTTTATAACTGCCATCTTCGGTTTTCCTGACCACCATTCCCCACTCTTTATCCGGTTCCATTTTCTCCAGTTCTTCAGTCTTATCAAGCATATCAGTGGATACAGCATAATATTTTAAACTAAACTCAGCGCCATCAAGCTGCGCTTCACCCTGAACACTAAAGCCTGCAGTAAATCGATCCTTCTTGAAAATATTGCAATCAAAATCATGTGTTTTCGGTTGTTCATACGATAACACTACCGGCCTTAAGCTGGCATCGTAATACACTTTGCCTGTAACTCCTGAAGCAGATTGTGAATCATTAGCATTAGGGAAGTCATTAGAAGCATTAGTATTATTAGAATCCATATCATCCAAAGGAGCAGCCGACTCATTTAAGTACATTCCATATCCAAGGTAGTATTTGAACGCCTCAAAACGACTCTTACCTTTCTTGGCCGCATAGTAACCTGCGTCGTATATTTCACTCGCTCTTCTTCCTTCTGCCAATCCGGAAGTTGCAAAATGAGCCAGCAGCTCGGTATCGCTCATCCCCGCCAGATCAGGATATCTATTTCTATAATATGTTGGATTAAATACCGCCGAATAATCTATACCATTACAAACATAAGTACCCAACGCTGGCACATTTACATTTACAGTATAATTATTTTCATCTAATTCGTACCCTTTTCCAGCTGTGGTTTCCTTCACTGAATAAGTACCAGCAGCAAGTCCACCCAGATATCCAAATCCATCAGAATTTGTATTTATAGTTCCAATCACCGCCCCTGACGAATTATAAACAGTGTAGGTAGCAGATAGATCATAATTTGGATTATCCTTCGAAAAATCTTCAGTGGAACACTTATTTATCTCAATTCCACCTTTTAAACCAACCTCCGGAACTTCTTCAGACACAAATGTACCCTCAGGATTATCTGCCCCCAGATGAACAGACTTCTTTTTGGATTCGCAACAATTTGGATCAATCTTATATCCTGGAGAAGCCTTTGTCTCCCAACAGTAATATGTGTCCTCCCATATTTTTGTAATACCAGAAACATTAGTCCTTTTGTTATTCGAATCAAGCAAGAACGCTTTGCCTGTGGAATCAGTCTCAAGATAATAAACATCAGAACCATTTGAATTTGTTATAGTGTATCTTGCTCCTTCCAGAGAATATTTTGAAGCATCCTGTGTATATAAGCTATATTCTGTTTTGGTTTGTTTTGTTAGAGATAGGGGACCAAATGTAGCCTCCTCTTCAGGAATAACTATCGCCCCAAGTCTGGTCCACTTATCATATGCTACAGTTTGATATTCAAGGTAATATTCCTTTTGAGGTCCGCGAACATAACTCCATGGTGATCCTTTCACGCCAGCATAACTCTTAGCATTCTTTGGAAGTTTATACCCTCCTGCAGTCTTTTCTCCTTGCTCATAAAGATATACCGTACTACCCACAGGAAGAGGAATCGATCCTTCATCATCATCTGCAAAACTGGTATCCTCCGCTGACTTTCTTAGGTAATATGCAAATCCTCCCTGTTCATCTGAAGAATATCCTGTAATAAATACACCAAGATAATTACCATCCTCATCATAAGCTTCAAAGTAGACATCATCGAATGGATTACCAGTAATCTTCCCTTGCTTCAAAAGTGAAAGGTAGGATTTACCTTTTTCAGTATTTGTTTTAGGTCTATAAATGTAATAATAGTAACCTGCTGAAACATTTGCTTCGTACGCACCATACTGATTGTAATTATCAAATGTATTCATACGGATTTTCCCACCAGCACCCTGACTGTAAATATATCCGTAATAAGTTATAAGATTCGAATGAGACCACTCCCAGCCCCCAGACGAATTCTTAGACATCAGGAGCATAATATCTCCTGCCTGTGTACTCTCAATTACATCAACAAAATCAGAAACATAACCTTCTGCAAGATAATCAAACTTACCCGACGACTGAATCTCATCATATAATGTTGCTACACTTTCCGTTATACCTATTGACTCACCACCTGGATAGGTTGCATTTATTACTCTTGATACAAGACCCGCACACCAGATATTTCCTGCCGGCGGTGCACTTGCCACCGTATTATATACACCATCCACAACGCCAAAGGTGGAAGCAATATAATTCTTCGCATCACTCCACCAATCAGCACCATTTATCATAGGTGTTTTAGAACCAACTGAACGATAATCAGGATTGGCAGCCTGAAGCGCAAACACCAAAGTCTTCGTCTGTCCCCTCAGCCCATCGCTATTTAGATTTAATTCTTCAGGCGAGTCCACTTCTCTATATCCAGATAAAAATGGAACAACCTGTGCCACTTCTGTATCTTTTGTATCTTTTGTATCTTTTGCATCTGTAGATGATGCCATATCTTTATCCCTATATTCAGTCTCACCAATAAATATAGCATCCGTTTCTGACGCCTCATTTTCATCTGCCCTAACCAGATCATAATCCATCACAAAACATTTATCTGTGACAAACGCAAATATCAGCATCAAGGCTATAAGTATTAGGAGACCTGCTTTTCTTTTATCCCTTTTATGAATCATTTCATCCTCCAAACCCTTTGCTAGTAACGAATTTTAAATCTCCAACCAGACTAGCAGCATTCAAAAATGATATCCGCAATCCCTACCAGATCTCCCGGATTCACCTCTACCTCTTCATTTGCCACTATCCTCTTTTCATTTAGATAAGTTCCATTAGTAGAGCCTGCATCCCGCACAAATACAGAACCACCTCTTTTTTCAAAAACTGCATGAACTCTACTAACAGAAGAATCATTTAGACAGAAATCACATATATTCTTCTGTCTTCCAACTTTTGTTTCTCCTTCTATTAGATATATTTCTTCTGCTTTACCTTTTTCTCTCGGAACCAGCTTTGAAACATTTTCTATATTCCGCTCCCCAGGAAGAATTGAAGTATCAGACATTTCATACGGTCCAACAGAATTAATTGGTATTGACTGCCCCTGCTTGGTAGTTACAGGCATCGCAGATACTGACATAGATTGAACTGGAACCGCAGATGCTGGCACTAACCCCACCGACATAGACTGAACTGGCATTGGATTTACTGGAATAAGCTGATTCTGTACTTGTACTCCAGAACCATTCATATCTAGCGAACTTTTCGCCCCATGAAGCTGCATGGACTCATCAATTTCCTGTTGCTCTTCTCTTTCATTTTTTTGAACTATATCAACAACTATATAAACGATTGCTCCAACCGCCATTAGTATTGAAAACTTAAGGGAGCCAGTTCCGAAAATAATCATTAAAACAAAAGCTGTAACTATAACCGCAGCAACTACTAAAGCATACAGCCCTATATCAGCCTTACGAATAGCTGAAAACCTTTCTATCTCTTCTTGATCACCAACTTGATCACCTGACGGATTTCTAACCTGGTTATAAAGATTATTTTGACGTTCTGGGCCGGTTTTTAACTCATCACCAGCGCCATATTCTGATACATTTGGAACATTATCTTCTCGAGAAGCTGGTCTATAAAATGCATGCTGCTCTTCACTTCCTGCATCATTTTCAACCAGTCTGCAGAATACTTCTGGAGTAAAATTTTCTCCAAGAAATTTGCTATATAGATTGTATAGATAGACCACTCCCTGCCTATCCTGATGGTCGTATATTCTCATTATCTCTTCAAAAAGAGCCTTCATCTGGTCACGAAAATCCCTACTACATCCCGGGACATATATAAACTCATGTTTCATGCTTTGCCAGTCAAATAAAATATATCTAATATCAATAACCAGATTCGTTGGATCAAGCAGATAATCCTTCAACTCTAGAATGCAATTCTTTAGATCTCTCACCAGACTTTTAACATCTTCCATCTTAGGAATACATTTTCCATATTTACCCGCTAATGTATAAAAGCCATCAACTTTAACACTTAACCTTCGGTTTCCATCCACCTGGCTTAATGTAGCAGGCGGAACATAATTCATGTTGTTATATGTCAGCATACAGGCTTCGTAGTTCTCCGGAATCAACGCATCACAGACTTCGAAAATGCTACTCATACCCCTGGTCTTTTTTAATATCATCATAGAACTGCCACCTCCTCAGTCTTTCAACCAGAACATCTATCTCTCTGGCAGCTTTCACTTCACTATCTCCTTTTAAACTAATCACTCCTTGACACTTCGCCTTATGCCAGTTGTAGTTAGTTTCAACATTTGCTTCTCCAAGCACTACTCCACCTGTATAATCCTGCCCTGATAGATACTCCTCTACTGAGCCATTCCTTATATCATTAAATGGAATCGTATAAAGAGCCACATACTCACAGCTCTGTACATATCCCTTTTCATAAATCAGCATTAGCCCAAACAAACATATGAACACTCCAAACAAAACCACTGGAACAATAACGCTTGCTTCAATTGTCATCACGCCTCTATTATTCATAACACCCCTCTTTTCACCATCAATCAGCACACCTTGAGCAGGGTGGAAGCCCAGTTTCACTTAGCTTCACTCTATGCACTGTTCTCTTCAGCCGTGAGCAGCTTCTACTAGAATGAAAGCATTCCCCTTCCGAAGTCACATACACCGTGTCGCTAGAACCACCTCCACAATATTCACATTGCCTATACCCATTACTTATTGCAGCCTCCCGACTACTTGTATGAATATCAGGCATAAGATATGAACAGCTTCGTGTGGTATGATAAGCTTCCTGATTGTCAGCAATATAAACATACTTATCAACCGTTTCAGACTCGGTACTTTCCTTATATCTCCCGTCACCCAGATATGCTCTCTGTCTTATCCGCTCAGTTATTTTTCTTGAAAATGAACCAATAATCGGTACATTTACCTTGACATAATAAGTCACATGAAGATCTATGTATCCCTCATCATCAGGAAAGCTTGAACCCAGAAAACTGACTCCTGCGCATCCACCGACAATGTATTTATCCAGGAGGGCTTTCGAATCAACATATTCTTCAAATTTCAAAAATGCCATAGGATAATCCATAACATCTGCTTCCTCAAAGCAATCTGTGAGATATGCATACTCTGCCATATATTCAGTTGTTTCTATTGCAGCTTCATATACTACTCCCTTTACCGTATTTATCTCGGCTATGTATATCAGAGCCAGCATAGTAAACAGAAATATTGGAATTGCAATTGACGCCTCAACAGACACAGTTCCTTTATTATTCATGCCATCACCCTGCTCATTAAATATGCTTTTATATAAATCTGAATGTCGGAAATAGGTATCCTATGTAACAAAAAGAAAATGTGGACGCCAACGAGAGGCAAGCAAAATATTTATTTTTCCGCCATCAGATATATATCTATTCATTTTAAATTTTCAGTATCCTGATTCCTCATGGACACTATATTCTTTACCCTTATATGTCGCATTTACATTTACTCCAAATGCTGTAATTGCATTACTCATCCTAAAGCTGGGATCCCCGCCCTCCACATCAGGCTGAGATACATTTAGCTGTATAAGATCGAGCATTCTATAATAGATTTTATCTCCCTGTAGTGCCATTAAGATCATCAGGTACTCCTTATAACCTAGTCCATCATCTTCATATGTAGCTTTAGACCTGGTTTCTTCAAGTCGCCCCAGGCTCTCAAAATCTGTCGTCCAGGTATCAAATGTTTTCCAATATGGAACACTGTATCCCCGTAATAGCAGGTACACATCTGCTATAGATTCAATGTAGGACCAACAGCCCATGAGAAGGTATTTAACTACAGGTTCAGCAGGAGGAAACTCAACTGTTAATGCTGCCGCTAAAGCCTCACACTCAGCTGTTTTCCCGCTATCAGTCAGTATGTAAGCAAAATTGAACCCAAACCTGATAAGCAGAATCTCATTTACCGCCTTCTTATAATTCGCTCCATCAGTATCCTCACCGCCGACAATATATTCCATCTCAAGATTTAGATATGTATCGTCATACTTTTGTTCCGTAAGACAGTTAAAACACTCCGCCGAATACATAATGGCTTCCATATTTGTTAAGAGCCCACTGGCCCACTTGTTATCCCTTGTTGTATCCAGTTCCATCTGATCCAGGTCATCAAAATCAGTATCAACTTCCGTAAAGTCAGAGCCTTTACCAGAATTTCCGTTAGAACCTTTATGAGCCCCTCCGATATATGACGGGAGCTCATCTCCAGAAACTATATTTTCACTTAAACTGACATCTTCAGGCAGCAAAATATTTGCTATCCCAGCATCCATATAGGTTTTAAGCGTATCCCTAGGATCAACCACTTCTTCATCTGTATTCGCATCTGGTGCTCCATCCTCACTACTTTCCTCAGGGGTGTTGTCTGATGGATTGGTAGCATTTGCCTCTTCCTCTTCAGCCGAAGAATCCGAAGTCTCATTTTCTTTAGATTCTCTCTCTTCTATAGCAGCCTGTTGACTACTTACATCATTATCAATATCCTGGATATCCTGATCCGTCACAGGTTCGTCATTTCCGTCCGTCACATCTAGTATCTTATCCACCGTATATTCCAGCGTTTCATACTTAAAATTATCATTGATCTGCCTTTTAAACTCTGCTGCATCATCATCCAGAATTCCCATGGTTCCTGATAATTCAACACTACTAATCTCGTATTCTTCTCCCAGATCAGCCTTCATCGTTTCTTCTATATCCTGTTCAAGAGCTCCTTCTCCTTGCCCCGAACAATTTTTATCGAGCAACAGGATATGATAACGATCAAAAATACAGCGATTATAACTCGCCAATTCACTGGACATTGCACTGCTAGTCGCAGTAACTATTTTCGTTTTTGCCTGAGATTGATCTGTGATTTGCATCACAGCTACCATAACAACTATCATTACAACTAACATTAGCGATACGAATATCGTCACATATCCTTTATTGCTCATCCATCCTATCCTTCAAAATTCATATTTATAAGTTATAAGTTATTTTGGGTTATAAAATAAAAATGTAATTTTTATCCGGTTATAGAACCTGAGTTTTCTGTAATTGCATCCCAGATTTTATTAACCAGTGATACCGCTTGTGATTTGAAAATGATAACTAGGCCAATAAGAACAACCAATATCAAAATAACCTCCACCGAAGCCACGCCTTTATTATCAATTTCAAATTTCAATAAATGATGTTTAAACTTAAACAATAAGTCATGCATGATAAAACCTCCCTCTAGATTTAAAACTTTTACTCTCCTTTTGCTCTCCTTTACTCACTCTTTACACTCTTCAATCGATTTTTTATTTCATCCCGATAATAGCGGGATACATTACTACTATAATCACCAAAATCATAAGAACGGATGTAGGAAGCAGAAGTTTTTCCGAAGCTTGTTCACCCTTCTTTCGTATTCTTTCTTTCCTCATAAAAAAACTATTTTTAACCTCTGAATCCAGAAGTTTAAGCAGATTAGAATTTCCATACGATAGATTCTGACTGATCAGTGACATAAGCTTTATGTACTCCTCACAGCCAAGTCTATCTCCCAACTCCTTATACGCTCTTGCCTCAGAAACTCCAGCAGATATCATATTCAGCGTATACTCTACTTCTTTAACAAGATAGCTACACTTTTCACTTCTTACAGCAGCCATAAGGGACTTCTGCAATGTAAACCCAGCCCCAATATAGATTGTCACTCTATTCACAAATCCATAATAAGCATCACTTATTTCATCATTCCTCATTTCAACTTTTTCCTTCATTTTGTAATATCTGTAATACCCAAAAATGAGTATCATCATCATCCCAAAAATCAAAAGATATCTAAGCCTCGTTTCATTAGTTTCAACCTTTCTATTAATGCTTATATCCCCTATCTTTTCTGGCAAAACAAATTCTTCATCCGCCCTGTTTTCCTCTTCAATATTTAGCATTGCGACCTTTGCCTCATCAGAATCGTCACCAGATTTATTCTTAATAACAACCACCTTTTTTTCGTATGTGTCACTAAAATTATTATCCTTAATGGTGGCCGTTAGATTTATATCCACCTTCTCTTCCGGCATATCTTCAGAAATATGCCCGTCTTCAGATAATACTGTTGGTTTATCACTCTCCCAGACTATTTTTATCCCACTATCCTTATACTTCTTAGGTAGTTTCATATCGGATGTAATTTCATCAAAACTCACATTTTCAGCCAGTATTACTGAATCCAAATACCCTTTTATCTCTTCTGAAACTTCACGAAATTCTGCCTCTGTATATTCTCTGGGATTTACTTCTAAACTGTATGTCTCTTCTCTTTTCGTGGATTCATCCACAAGACTCAGTTCAACATATTCTGCACTTTCTCCAACATCAGGCCTTTCAACTCTAAGGGATTCTTCCTTACTTTCCGGCACCCAGCTAAGCCCGAACACCGCTATCATAAGAAGGACAAAAATAATAAGCATATGATGAATAAATTCTGCTATCCATCTATCTGTTTCTTTCGTTAGTGTAACTATATTCATGGGAGTCATCTTTCGAATAAGCTCCCTCAACCTGGTTTTAACCCCGGATACATCCTTCAAATGAACCGTAATATTCCAGGCAATCCACCAGAGAGGCTTTATCCCATCCTTATATTTGCTGTAATTTTTCCTACTGATAAGCGCTAACAAACAGATTATCAGCAGTATCGTCATGCTAATATATCTAGCCATCCTTCTCTCCTTTCCCAATTTGGCTCATTTAGGTATTTATCTCCACGATTTTCTTACCTAGTGAATCAGCAAAAATATTGATCAAAAGTACCACAGTCATCGCTATTTTCCCCATAACAGTTTGATACAAAGGTGACATGAAACTTCCACTCGTAACTCTAAGAAATAGAATCACCACCGCAGGCATAAAAACCATAACCTGTTGCTCAAGTTTCTTAGCTGCAACCATAACCTCCAGTTCAGCTTTCAGTTCTATCCCTTCAACAATCCTGCTGACCGTATCCTTAATAATCTGAATTGCATTTCCACCGGTCTTCTTAATCGTCGAAATCACTTCAACAAAATCATATATTTCACGAATATCCTCTTTCTCAGCAAATCCCCTAAGCGCTTCCTCAAGAGTGATATTCACTTTCATCTTCTTTTCAATAATTTCAATTTCATTTGCCAACTCTGATCCATCTCCCCGCAATTTCCGAAGTTCCTCTCCTGAAAGGATCAAAGCTCTCTCTAAAGAACTTCCCGACTCCAGAATGCTCTCCATGGAAGTAAGCAAATCCTTAAACTCCTCCAACAGTCTGTTTTTCTTTTTCTCACTCTGCCTTTTACTTACAAATCTAAATACATACACTCCAGCTACCACTCCAGGAATTATCCCCCAATATTCCTTGTAAAACACATATGCCGCAGCAATAGTAATAAGCATCCCCCAAAGTAACGCTTCAAAAAAATCCTTTTTGTTACTAAAATGTTTTTTCACCCACTCAATCCTCACGGAATACCTCAATCAGTCCTGCACTTATCAACTTATTTACATTCTTTAGATCATTTAGTTTTTGAAGTTCCCCGTCCACAATATCCCCTGACTTTTCACTTTCTTTAAACCTATATAATTCCCTGGTAACAATCTCATCATTTTCCACTCCTAATACCTCCCTTATCTCCAATACCTTTCTCGTCTTATCCCTTATTCTGCCCAAATGAACCACTATATCTATGGCAGAAGCAATCTGCTGCCTCACAGCCTTCAGAGGAAGGTCAGCCCCCATAAGCACCATAGACTCAAGCCTTAGAAGCATCTCATGAGCCGAGTTTGCGTGGCCGGTTGACAAGCTTCCGTCATGGCCCGTATTCATAGCCTGAAGCATATCTATAGCTGCACTATCCCTCACTTCTCCTACTACGATTCGATCTGGTCTCATCCTCAAACTGGTCTTTATCAAATCCCGGATAGTAATCTGATTTCTTCCTTCAATATTGGCATTCCTAGCCTCCAGCCTTACAAGATTAGATTTCTTAAGCTGAAGCTCAGCAGAATCTTCAATAGTGATAACCCTTTCATCATCTGGAATATAATCTGAGAGAGCATTGAGAAATGTAGTCTTGCCTGCTCCTGTACCTCCGGAAATGAAAATGTTATATCCTGCTTTTACTAGACTTCCCAAAAACTCTGCAGCTTCTCTGCTAATGGCCTTTAGTTCTATAAGCCGCTCCATCCCCATCATCTTTCTGGAAAACTTTCTAATAGTAACTGCTGAACCATCTACCGATACCCCTTTCAAAACCACATTCACTCTTGAACCATTTTTCAAAATGATATCCACTATAGGATTCGACTCATTTACCATTCGATTGGCTTCTCCCACCATCTGTTGAATGACACTCATGAGCTTCTCACTACTCTCAAAGCATTTATCTGATCTATATATAGCTCCTGCACTTTCATAGAAGATATTGTCTGGCCCATTGATCATTATTTCGGTAATGTTCTCATCTTCCAAAAGGTCTGACAGAACATCTAATTTTCTGATTGAATTAAATATTTCATTTCTTATATCCAGCTTTTCTCTAAGTGGAATGAAAATCTCTCTAGACTCCTGCGCAATGGACTCATCAATCAGTTTACCCACATCCTCATCCTGTATTTCCTCAGAAAGATTGAGGCTGTCCATTACTGTCTTTTTAATTCTTGTTTTTATATCTCCTAATAGATGTTCCTGAAGATTTTCTTTATCAGTTGTTTCAGTCTCCATCCTTTTTTATCTCCCACAAAGTTTTTATCATTTCATTACTCCCTACTTCTGCATCAGGAACATCCACACTGATAAGTTTTGATATGATGCTCCTCAGCCCCATGTCCTTAAGCATTTTCACAAACACCTCCAGTTTTTTCAGAGAGACTTTATCCTTCAAAACCGGCATATAAACCCGATCAAAAAGTGAAAGAATTCTAAAGTCTTCTATAGCAGCAGATCCTATATCAAAGACTACACTGGTGAACCTACCAGTCTTGAGAAGATAACCTTTAAGCATCTCAACATCGTCAAATGAAACATCGTGTGTATCAAGATATGTACTTGAAAGATTCAAGACATTGATACCATTTTCCGTTGTGATCCGATCAAAAATCAGCTTCTCAAGCTCCGGAGACTTGGACTTTAGTAAATACAACACTTCGTTTCCTGAAAGACCTATATCAGTTCCAAAGTCTTCCATAGAAACATAGAGCCCTCCTCTTACCTCGTCATTTGCTGCAAGAGCTCTCGCAAGCCGCGTTTTTCCACAGCGTCCGATAGGTGAATATACTGCAATAACCGATTTAAGTTCTCTAACATTCTTTCCATCAGCTGTTAAAGCTCTTCTAATATCTTTGCAAATGATGTCAGCCCTTTGATATTTGAAAATGTACCTTACTATCCCTGTATCAGTCTGCCGTCCATTTGCCGAATCATCAGTCTCATCAATGAAGTCAATCAGTGGGATCACCTTTATCTCCTGGAACTCATATCCATCAGCTAACGCCTTACAAGCTGACAGATTATCAGTCAGGATTAAATCCAGATCCTGCACCGTTAGATAATCCTTAATAGCCTTTAAACTGGAAAATGCACTTAAGCTAATTCCAAACTCCTTATTCCCATTTGCGTAATCCATAAGCGCAGTGGAATAATCAGTATCAGCATCACATATACCCACCTTGTAGGTTCTCATTTTTATCCTCCCTTCCCGAGGTGATTGTCCATAGATTAGCACTTGAAAATATTTCTCTCCACGCAAAAAAAGCTCGGTTATGTTGCGCAACATTCCTGAGCTTTTTTTATAAAAATATTCGATTTTTCTAGAATTTATAAGGGGTTCCAGCTTTTTTTCATCGTGCTATGAATGATCATTTGTGCGTACTTTTGAGCAAATGAGAAACAAAAAGCCTGGGTTTGTTGCTTTTCTCATACCACAAACAGCATTTTGCACAACACCTTTTGTGAAAATAACCTGCAACAAATCCAAGCTTTTTCAAAATGTAAACCACTTTATGTAAACTATTTACTGCTTTTCAGTCCTTCCATTAATGATTTTCAGCTCACCTTCAATATTTACCAGGTACTCATTACACTTCTCAGCAAGCTCAACACCTTTCTTGTAAAGGGCTATTGATTCCTGTAATGAAACCTCTCCATTCTTAAGCTGAGTATTAATACACTCAAGTTCTGACATTGCAGCCTCCAGGTTGAAATCATTTTCTGTATTCTTATTTGCCATATCTTATACCTCTTTTTTCTCTATATTTTTAACTTCAGCATTAATAACGCCATCATGTATCGTAATCTGGATTTCATCTCCCTGATCAATATCCTTTACACTATTTACCGGATTATCATTTCGAGAAATGTAGCCAAATCCATTTATCAACTTTGCAGTTGGTGATAAGCCATTTAATTCCTTAACTGCCAGCATATAACGGTTCTTTCGAGCCTCATATAGCCCATTTGCATATACTCTTAAATTCTGCTTTTGAATATCCAGTCTACTCTTATTCTTAACTAGCAGCCCCTCTGGTGCATGTACTATACCACTCTTATAGTATTCAAGTTTTCTACGATAGTCAGAAACCTGATACTGGAGAGAACTTCCAAAGGACTGAATATATCCACTTATCTTAGATTTTTTTTCCAGAATTAACTTTTCAGGACTATGGAGATTTAGTTCATTAACCTTCTTATTTAATTCCAGATTACTTCTTGATATCCTATTCTCCATTAATAGTTTAAAACTATTTCTATAATTCTCTAATGTCTCAACCTGCTGTTTCAAATGTTTAACAACAAATATAGCTGCAGTAGAAGGAGCATTAAAAGCTTTATCGGCAACTCTATCCAACAGTGGATCATCGCCTTCATGTCCTACAGCTGATATGATTGGAGTTTTACAAGCAAATACCGCACGAATCAAAGCTTCATTATTGTAGACCGTCATCAGAGTTTCATTAGAATCGCCACCTCGTCCAAGAATAATAACTTCAACTTCCTTCATCTCATCAAGTAATTTGATTCCCTTAATCATCTCATCAACAATACTTTGAATTTTAGAATATGACTGAACCTGAGAATGATAAAGATATATTTTAGTAAACTGTATCGCATTTCTAGAAATATCCCGTATCGCTTTTCCACTTTTCGAAGTTACTACACCAATGCACTTTGGATATTTAGGAAACTCATCATCTTTCTTATGATGTCTAGGATCAAATAATCCTTCTTCCTCTAATTTCTGTGTAAGCTGTAATAATTCCAGATTGCTGACTCCCTCACCTATCTCAGCAATTTTAAAGATTTGAAGAGTTGCTTTTCCACCCATTTCAAACCATTTAAATCGGCCAATTACTGCAACCTCAGGTTTCTCCCTCATCTTTTCAACTTTAGGCATAATGTGAGTATTGCTTGACCATATTACACATTTTAGAAGCGAACCATTTACCTTATCCTTAAGATCAAACCAATAATTTCCATTAGAATCCGGCTGGTCAAAATTCGCAACCTCACCTCTTATAGCAACACTTAAATATTCTGCTGTATTAAAGAGAGATGCCACCTGCTCCTGGAAATCAGCAACTGTCATATATTCACTAAGTCTTTTTCCATTTAAAATTCTATTATCCGCTATATTATCTACTCTAGTATCTGTCCCTCTTTCTTCTATATTATTATATATATTATTTTCTCTATTAGCTTCTTCGTTATTATCTGCATATGCTTCTCTGTGATCTTCTCTATTAGCTTCTCTATCAGCTCCTCTATCAACTTCTCTACGGCCTTCACCATAGCCCTCAACATTCTCACCAGGTCCACTATAAAAAACTGCCAGACCTCTTGGAACTTTTTCTCCTTCATAGAACCAGATTCTATTATCCCAATCGAATCTAGCCCCAAATGACTTAGCATAATCTTTTTCTGGAAATTTAACATTTAGATTAAATCTCGGCACCTTATCACCTTCTTTTATCTTAAATTAATATTTTGAAATTTTATCTTGAATTTATATACTCAACCATAAGCTCTTCTCATAGTTTAAGTATGCCTAATATTTTAAATATTTCCACAAACCATTGGTTTATAAAAACTCCCCATTTACCACTTGAACTGATAAATGGGGAAGATTAAATTTATTTATTATACTGATTTTTATTGATTATCATCTTATTGATTTTTATCTTATTGATTATTGTCTTATTGATTAATATCTTATTGATTATTATCTTCTTTCTGCTCAATATACTTATTCAGTGTATCTACTACAGTATTCAGGTTGTATGGCTTAGCAATATAGTCATCAAGCTGATTCTGCATAATTCTTTCCTTATCACCGAACATTGCTCTAGCAGTTACCGCAATGATTGGAAGTCTAGGCTTATGGTTCTCTCCCTCAATCTTACGGATTTCCTGAGTAGCTGCAATACCATCCATTACAGGCATCTGTACATCGAAGAGAGCTGCATCATATGACTTTTCCTTATAGAGCTCAACAGCCTTTTCTCCATTTTCAGCTATATCATATGAGAATCCGGCCATACCCAGAAGCTTTCCGATAACCTGCTGGTTAACAGGCTCATCCTCAGCCACAAGGATTCTAGCATTCTTACCATTTGCATTATTGATTGAATAGATAGCAGGATCTTCCTTCTTAATCTCCTCAACCTCTGCTTCTGCTGCCTTAACAACCTTTACAGGAATCTCAGCAATAAATGTTGAACCGATACCTTCCTTACTCTGTACAGATATAGTACCGTTCATAAGTTCTGTAATCTGCTTGGAGATTACAAGACCAAGTCCTGAACCACCATACTTTCTTGTATCTGATGCATCAACCTGTGAGAATCTTACGAAGAGCTTGCTCATATTTGCATCTGAGATACCAATACCTGTATCAGCAACTGCCATACGAAGTCTGATAGTATCATCAGCATCATCGATAGCCGCAATCTTAACTCTTACACCACCATCTGAAGTGAACTTTATAGCATTTGAAAGCATACAGTTAAGTACCTGCTGAATTCTCTGTCCATCAGCACGGACAAGCTTTGGCATATTATTTCCAAATGAGAGATCAAGAGCGATATTCTTTCCATCTGCTGCTGGAACATGTGCCGCAACTGTTTCTTCAATATATGCTCTAATGTCACAGATTTCTTCTTTAATCTTGTACTTACCTGCTTCCAGTTTACTGATATCAAGGATATCATTGATAAGTCTAAGCAGGTTATCTGCACAGTTCTTTGCTGTAATAAGGTTATCTCTGTAGTCTGCCTGAAGATCATCAGCCATAAGAGTAAGCTGAATCATACCCAGGATACCATTGATAGGAGTACGGATCTCGTGACTCATATTTGCAAGGAACTCTGCCTGTGTCTTATAAGCCGCATTTGCATCTGTAATAGCACTAGACAGCTTAGCTTCTGTTTCCTTCTGCTCAGTAACATCGATAACTACCATATTAATATAGTCGGCTTCTGACTTGTACATAACTGTGTTGAAGACCTTTCCAAGCTTCTCCATAGTTATCTCTACATCCATCAGGTCACCTTCCTTAGTACCAGATGTGTTGTAAGCCTTAAACCATGCATTTATATCCTGAAGAACTTCGATGTGGCTGTCACCTAAAACTTTTCCAACGAACTCTTCTCTATCGAGATTGAAGTAAGCACCAAATGTATTGTTGGCATCCTCTACCTGATATCCTGTTACATCTCCAGCAGGATCAATAAGAATCTTAGCCTGTGCAAAACCTATAGGCAGATTTTTAAAGAGCTTTCTATATTTGTCACTCTGTGTCTTTTCCTGTGCCTGTTCAGAACCAGAATTGATGATTAAAAATACTACTACTGCCTGAAGCAATACCGCTATAATTCCTACAATCATATTTCCGGAAAGTACTACTCCAACAACACCAAGAACAGCAACAACAGCAGCTGTAATAAGCGCCAATTTCTTTGGTTCCATGTTCTTCAACTTATCCATATTCCGTACCCTTTCGAAACAAAAACTTAATCTATTTGATTATACTTTTTTTTACATTTTTTTTCAATGAGAAGTGATGCATAATTACTATAAAAATATATATCAACCAGCACACTACACTAATGCCTAATCCCGGCATAAAACCTGATGGTATATATTTCATTTCCACGGTATGCTGACCCTCTGAAGCTTTAATTCCAATAAAGGCATCAGCCAGTTTTTCCGGCTCAACCTTCTTACCATCAAGCTTTACTGTCCAGCCCTCATCATAAGGAACAGTAGTAAAGATCATCTGCCCTTCTTCCAGATTAATATCACCCTTCAGATATCCATCCTTAAATTCAGTAATATTCATCTGATTATGTGACATCCTATCCCTATACTTATTCATAGCATCCTCATTTAGGATTGAAGTATATGTGGTGATAGTACCATTTTCAGTAAATGTATTGCTGAAGATAAGATTCAGGTCCACTTTGTCTCCCACCTTAAGTTCACCCAAATCCATTATCTGTGTATAGTGTCTATCCTTAGTTTGTTCCTGATCATTCAATGTGTAGACCACATCCTTCAGGTTATTACCTCTGATATTTATATAGTACCTGCCATCCTCATCCACTTCGAACACAATTCGTATGGACAGCTCATCACCAGTGGCACTATCAAATCCAATCACATTTGAAGCCTTCTCATCATAAGTAATGTTACATCCATTTCCAACCACTCCAAACACCGGAAGTCTTGGAGTGAAAATGTCTTCTTCAACTCCCATTCCATAGAAAGCAATCCGGTTCAGAATCATAGCTGAATTGGTTGTATCAAATTTCCACTGTTCCTGCACTTCATCATTCATGCCAAATGCAATTGGAAATGCGAACTCATTTTCATAAACCGTGAGCCCCTCTGTGGTATAAACCGGCTTCATATTCTCAGCCCATGGGAAGTATACTCCGTCACGAACATATACATATCTCACACCAAAAAGGTCATTGGTAAATGGGGTAGAACCCATGTAAATATACTCATTGGCAGCTGTGTAAAAACCAAGGCTGGACATAGCATCAATAACAGAGCCACGAACTGTGGAACAAAATGTACCAACACCTCTCATGTTGTTATATGTATTCTCATCCAGCATTATCGGATCCACCACTTCTTCACGGTAGAACTTATGTCCATCCCCTTCTGCCAGCTTATGGACAGCATCGGTAGCCTCCTCCATAAGTTCAGTATGCTGAAGATAAAAATGTCCATCTGCAGCCGGCTTCGCTGCAATACCCATGGCTCCATTTATAACAACTTCCAGTCCCAGAACTATACTTATAAATACCGTATTCATCCGGACTGACATAATCCTGTAACGACGCAATACGAGAAACGCTCCATAAATCGCAATAAATAACAGGGACATAGCCATTGTTATCTTCTTGCTGGATTCATTTATCATAAGTCCTTTGATTCCACCAAAATGGTAGCAAAGAAGCAGAAGTGCCACCGAAAGAACAACACCACCGATTATGGATACAATATGAGTATCCCTGGACTTAACAATCATTTCATAGCAGATTACCAGCAATGTGAAAATGTACAGGAAAGAAAACCTGTTTGGAATACCGAACTGATTATGGAATCCGTGCCAGATAAAATTAAAAAGCTCCTGATTCATACTTATAAGAAAGATTGCAAGGAGTATGATCTTCCCAAGTTTCTCCCAGATTCTCACCTTGTCGGAAAGAATATATACGAACAGCATCACCACTGCCAACACTCCACAATAAAGGTTTGCCAACCCGTCAAAGGCATCCATAACGATTGGCTTTGTCAGGAAAAACTGACCACCCAGAAGTTCCCAGAAACTCTGGTACCAATGCCAGGATGGAAGTGCCGCTCCCGCTGTTGCTGTTTTCGAAATGGCGAAGTACGCCACCAGGAGGCTCAAAGCAGCCATTCCCGCCGAAAGAAGTGAACATCCTGCAAACTTCAGTCCATCTGTAATAAACTTCTTAAAATTCCTATGACCTGTCAGTAAGAACCATAGCACCAGGAAGATACAGATGATAAATGAAATATAATAATTACAGTACAAACTGTAAAAAAGTGCCAGAATATATAGTCTCGGGTCCGACTTTCTAATAAGTCTCTCATACCCTAGCATTATAAGCGGTAATACCATAATGCAGTCCAGCCACATAAGGTTCCAATAATAACCTATCATATAGTTATTTAGGGCAAAGGCGATTCCAAGAACTGTGATAAGTGTATTGTTGGCACATTTCCCTTTTCTTCTTGAAAGGAAATAGCTGAAACATCCAGCAGATATGGAAAGCTTCACAGATACCAATACTGAAAAAACTGTGGCAATATTTCGTCTAGATACAAAAGCTAAAACGATATTAAAAGGACTAGCCATATAATACAGGAGCAGTGACTGGAAATTCTGTCCCAATCCCACATCCCATGTATATAAAAGACTTTCATGATTCTGCAACTTATCCTGGTAATCACTCATAAATGGGATATATTGATGAATGCTGTCGATAAGTGTAAAGGTATTTTCACCGAAAGGCGCCACCTTCATTATTATCATAACGAACAGCATAAATACAGCCGTAATGGCCGTGGCGATTATCCACGACCAGTTACGACCGAAAAATGATTGTTTTTTTATTTCAGATTCGTTTGATTTTTCTGTTTTAGTGTTTTTCTGATTATCTTCTGTTTGTTCTTCTATTAAATCTATATTTATATCTTTATTTTTATCTATATTTTCCAATTTTAGTTTTTTCTCTCCATAATCCTACTGCTCTGCAGCAAGCAGATAAATAAGTGGTGAATTCCAGTAGATAGTTATCTCATTTGTTGAATAACTCTGAGCATTATCCACATAGCTCTCTGCCGCACTTTCTTCTGTAAGTACAGCAATGGCATATGGATCATCCAGGTTTCTATCAGGTCCACCTACCAGCATTCCTGTCATAGCCTGTCCAGCCACCTGGGATGGTCTATGATGAGGATTTTCTGGAGAAAGAGTTCCATAACCTGTAACAAAGCAATAACCCACTGCATTTGTACCCAGGAGATAATCCCTTTGATGCTTTGCAAGTTCTGCATAAGAAGCATCACCTGTAATATTTGAAGCCATGTAGAGAAGCATTCCATCATTTGCAACTCTCATGTTACTGCCCCAATCAAATCCACTTCCGAAACAGAGGAAGTAACCAGTCTTTTTTGACTGTGCCACCATCTCATCAACCCCTGCAATGATAACATCCTTACCTACCTTTGAAAGATCCGCATCATCACATTTTGACAAATCATAATTTGCATAGTAACCGATATCGGCCCAGCCAAGTCCTTCTTTAACATCACTTATATTGGTACTTGTGATAAAGTCCTTAGCTTCATCTGCCTTTTCTGAACCAGCCAGATAAAGTTCTGCTGCAGCCCAGAATCTCTCATCCAGAGTATGATCATCCGGATATTCTCCAGTAACGATATCCTTAGGATTCTTGTAACCAGAATAACTTTCCAGTCCACCAAGATAGTCCCAGGCTTTCTCAGCTGCCTCAAGGGCAGTCTTGCTGAAGTCCGGATCTATATCCTTATATGTGATACTTGCTTTGGCAAGAATTGCTGCAAAATCAGCAGTTGCAGTTACAGAGATTGGAGCCAGGAGAAGCTCATCAGTCTCCTCATGAGGTGCAACTGTTTCAGGGAACATAGCACAGGAAACCTTATGATAAACACCACCAGTTTCCGCATCCTGCATCTTAAGCATCCAGTCAAGTCCCACCCTTGCTTCATCAAGTATATCAGGAATTCCATTTCCACTTTCAGGGATTCCCATCTCATCATCTTCAACGCCGAAATCCTCATAACTAAGGAGAAGATCAGCAATAGTCTTGGCTGTTGATACAGTATATCTTCCATAGTCACCTGCGTCATGCCATCCCCCACTTACATCCTGCTTCTTACTCTCATTTCCATATACAGAAGCCTCAGTGTTATGGCACTCAGGGTGGTCAAATATACCACTATTCTCAAGTGCAACACCACACCTCTGCTTATAAAGCATTAGTACAGTGTCTCTATAAATATCAGTAAATGGATTATCATTAATACTAAATGTGTAGCTGGCACCTTCTTCAGTAAATACATAATAATCGCCTATATCTTTAAAACTGGAGAAATCAGCCTGTCTTACTTCTCTATCTGAGCCATAATCATGAATTGGGGCTCCAAGCTTACCAACATAAACAGTTTCATTTGTGTAAGCATCACAGACTATGAACTCCTCATCCCCAGTCGAATCAGTCTTAACAACAGCAACTTTGCTGTCCTCAGGCTTATAGCCCATCTGATCTACAGCAACATTTACATAGGTAGGAAGCGCTGAAACCTCGATAGCATTGGAAGCATCCTTAACCTCCAGTTTAATGTTATCGATATATATCTTATGCTCTCCCGGATCAGAGGACATATCCTCCATCTTTCCCATATTAAATACAATCCTTGGAGCAGGATCTGATTCCTCAGTCATCTCGAAATCAACAGAGAAGTTCGTTACCTCCGGACCAATATCTATCTTTTCGCCCTGATATGCATGGTAATCGCCACCATTTATCTGAAGACGGTATTCCACCTTTCTCTCAATATCAGAGGATATATCAAAGCTATAGGTATATACACAGTTTTCGCTAAGAGCAAATCCATCCCAGTAAGCCTGGTTCGCGTAGTCAAGACTTCCACAGTTTTTTATATCAGCCACCAGCTGTCCATCTTCATTTTTCAGCTCATAACTTCCACCATTTGTATATGTAACGAAGTTATTTACAGTTCCATCATCGAAGTTAATATCAACCAGCACATCGCCGTCCTTAAGTTGTGCTGAACCTGTATCACCACCTGCAAATGCATCTTCCTTTTTTGCAGGTCCTGTACCCTTAAGGGAACTCTCTGAATGTAAGTCACTGGCATCACCATCAGAAGCATTTGCAGCATCATTTGCTGAAGCACTGTCAGAACTTACAGTGGTACTTTCGGTAGAATCCTGAGTCGATGTATTTTCACTCTTTCCACATGCAGCTGCTGATATACACATGGCAGAAGCAAGAACAACTGCCATAGCCTTTCTAAATTTTCTCATTTACAGTCACTCCTAAAACCGCTTTTAAAGCTGCTCTTAATGTCTCGATTATAAGTCCCGCTTATAATCCCGCTAAAAGCCACTCTTACAGCCACTCTAAAAGCCCTTCTTATATACCATATTCACTACTTACTATAATTAACCACTTCCTGAAAATCCATGTCACCACCAAAGATAGTGAGTGCACTACCGATAGTAACATCTACTTTCCCCTGTCCTAATTCTCTGATAACATCCATATCCTCAAAGCTGGCAACTCCACCGGCGTAAGTAATAGGTGAACCGCCCTCCCAGGATCCAAGTATCTTTAGAAGGTCACGGTCAACTCCGCTCTTTTTACCTTCTACATCAACTGCATGGATAAGATACTCATCGCAGTAATTTTGAAGCAGCGACAGTGTCTTATAATTCACATGAGTATCAGTAAACTTCTGCCACCTGTCAGTCATAATATAATAAGAATAAGTTCCAACTGAATTAAGCTTTCTTCTACAGGAAAGGTCCAGAACCAGATGTTCCTTACCTACCTCATTTACCAGCTCTTCCAGTCGCTTATAATCAATCAATCCATCTCTAAATACATAGGAAGTAACAATTACATGTGACGCGCCAAGCTTAAGATATTCCTGGGCATTTTCAATAGTTACACCTCCACCGATCATGAATCCACCAGGGAATTCCTTCATTGCTTCAGAAGCAGCCCTGATATCCTCCAGGTATTCCTTTGTTCCCGGTTTATTTAGTAAAATGATATGCCCTCCGGAAACATTACAAGTTCTGTACAGTCTTCCGAAGTACCCTGCACCATGTTCAGATACGAAATTTGTATCTGCACCTGTCTCATCATTTAGCGAACCTCCAACAATCTGTTTTACCTTTCCATCGTGGATGTCTATACAAGGTCGAAATTTCATTTTACGCCCTCTCCTTCATATTTATTTCCCATAAGATAACCCCTTAAAGCCAACAAGCTTTCCCAGAAAACAGGAACACCTTTTGCCTATTGACACTTATGCCATATTATAACATACATTATTTGGAAAGAACAAAATATTCGTAAAAAAGTATTATAAAAAAATAAAGCGATTTTATTGCAGATAACAGTCTATTCATATATAATTACATGCAGTGCAACTTAGGCTAATCACAACATATCTAATCTACGGAGTTTTCTATGAATTACGACAAAATCCCTGTAAATCCAAATGCTACTGAACCAGCCAATAAACTACTGGCTTATCTGGCAGAAACCGCTGGAAATAAAATCTTAAGCGGACAGCATACTCAGACAATCCCTATGGAAGAATATAATCTGATTTACGAAAAGACTGGCCACTATCCTAAAGTGGTAGGATTTGAAATGCTTTCTTACAGTCCAAATATCAATTATGAGGACGCCAGTGAAGAATGTCTCACAGAGGTTTACGAGAATAGAAATACGCTTGAAAAGGCCATGGAGATTTCTGAAACTACAGACTCCATCCTTTGCTTCTGTTTCCATTGGTTCTCACCTATAGGCGGCAGGGATAAAGCTTTTTATTCTAAAAATACAGACTTTGATGCAAGAAAAGTTTTAGTAGAAGGTTCTGATGAACAAAAAGCGTTCTACTCCGATCTTGAGAAAATCGCAGCTGAATTAAAACCATTTAAAGAAAAAGACATTCCTATCCTGTGGCGACCATTTCACGAAGTTGAAGGTACCTGGTTCTGGTGGGGAGCACAGGGCGGAGAGGTTGCAAAGGAAATGTATAAGCTGATGTATGATCTCTTCGTAAATGAGTATCATCTGGATAACCTTCTCTGGGTATGGAGTTCACCAACTGCTGAGTCTTATCCTGGAGATGAATATGTAGATGTGATCGGCTGGGATATCTATCTCCCAGAAAAGGACTATACTGATTATAAAGACCAATACGAGAAACTGATTGAGAATACCACCAGGAAGAAAGTTCCCGCCATAACAGAGGTAGGATATATTCCTGATATTGATAAGCTTTCGAAAAGTCAAATCCCATGGGCATACTTCATGACCTGGTCCAAGGAATTCTGTCTCGAGGAAAAGTATAATACCTTCGACGATCTTAAGAAAGCTTACGGTAACGATTATTGCATAAAGAACTGATATACCTTATTTATTAACTAACACAGAAGCCCATCCTTGGCTTTGGATCATCAGTTGTTGGATCCATATCTGGAATATCACAAGCTTCTATAGTTGTAACTAGTTTAGTTATCATTTCGTCATTAATTTCAGAATTGATTTCTGAACTAAATGTGGTTTTAAGCAGTCTCTCTGACAGATTCATTTCAGCTTTTTCCAGCATCTGTCTAACAAACCGACCATTTCCATAGTCGTCTCGCGCTCTGGCAATATCATAATCAATTCTAAGTTTATCCAAAGCTTCATCTGTAATATTCATCTTCTTATTTGATACCATAAGCTTAGTAATATCTATTAATTCTTCTGTTGTATAATCTTCAAATTCCACATGAAATGCAATTCTTGACTGCATTCCAGGATTTCTTTCAAGGAAGTTCTGCATTGGTTTTGGATAACCGGCAAAGATAACTATCACATCATCTCTATGGTTTTCCATTTCCTGAACCAGAGTATTAATGGCTTCATCTCCAAAGCCCTGTTCCTGGCCATCATATAAAGCATAAGCTTCATCGATGAAAAGTACTCCACCCTGTGCTTCTCTAAACTTTTTCTTTACCAGCGGAGCTGTATGTCCTTCAAATCGACCAACCAGATCTGCACGACCAACTTCTACAAAGCTACCAGAAGAAAGTATTTTTTCATCCTTCATGATTTCTGCCAGCAGTCTGGCAACTGTGGTCTTGGCGGTACCAGGATTTCCAGTAAATACCATATGAAGTGAAACATTTCCACGGGATATGCCTCTTTCAGCACATATTTTATTCAGTTTGTAATTTGCAATAGCTTTATGAATAACTTCCTTCACAGAAGAAAGACCTATCATGTCTTCAAGTTCTTTTCTGGCTGTACCTTCAGGTCTTTCTTCTATTGTACCTTCATTTAACAGGCTAATATCTTCTTTCTTTAGCAGGAACAGCTCATTTTTAGGAATTTGACTCACATCCTTAGATGAACTTAAAAGTCTGACCGCCTGATTCTCTACAGCTTTTCCAATCATGTTACGGACATATCTTCCATTTCCAAAGTTATCAAGTATTCTCACCTTTTCAAAGAGATGATGTGCTTCTGGAAATACATCTTCGTCCGCACTGAACCCACGCTCCGAGAGCATAAGTCTAAATATATCTGTGAGCTCATCTGCTATATAATTTGGAAAATCAACCCAATGCGGAATTCTACTCTTTAGACCGTCATTAAGTTCAAGAAATTCTTTCATTCTCTCACTATATCCAGCCAGAATTACAATAACCTCATCTCGCTTATTCTCCATTTCCTGAATAAGAGTGGTTACTGCCAGGTCACTATGCATAGAATAAGCTTCATCTATAAAAAGCACACCACCTTTTGCAGCAGCGAAAGCATTTCTTATGAAGTAAACGCATCCCATACCATCCAGATCCATTCCACCTCTTTCAACAAATGCTCCACTCTTCAATATGCCTTTTTCTTTTGCGATTCCAGCAAACAGTTTTGCCACTGTTGTCTTTGCACTTCCTGGATCACCTCCAAAAATCATATGCATAGGATTGGATTCATAACCTTTTCCTTTTCTTTTTTTCCTTTCCTTTTCAACAATATCAGAGGTAATAATTCCATCTATCTGCTTCTTCACAATATCAAGACCTATAAGCTTCTTCAGTTTATCATATGAAGATTCTTCATCTTTAGAGCCTTCATCCCTATCCAGCATAAAGCAATTATTTGCATCTGCAATAGACGGATTATAGGCCTTAAGAATATTTTTATTCAGACACCAGGACTCAAACTGCTCATATGCCATAAGTACATCTGACTGAGTGAACTCTTCCTCAGGGAACTGTTTCATGAATTCCCCTGCCTGATTTACATACTCAGAATATTCTGAATCTTTAATAAGCTGCTTCATATATTTAACAGCTGCTTTTCTATCCCCTGAACCTTCACTTAGGGTAACAGGAATCACATACTTACTGATATTTGAGAGCAGATAATATGAAAATCCCGGATTACTCTTGTTATAGGTAAACACGAAGAGACATTTATTTCTATAGTTTTTTAGAAGTCGAAGTATATATTCACTGGTTCTTAAATATTCTGTGGCATTACTACCAAATTTTTCAGTCAGGTCAAAAACAATAGTTCCACCAATATTATTTTCAATTATATCCTCAATATGATTGTAGCCTTTATAAAGCTGAGGCTCCATCTCGGAAATAATTTCCATTCTTCTGCTGCTAATTCTATTGGACTTGATAAGCCGGCTCATAAGCGCTTCTGTCATATCGCTGGCTGCATCAATACTATCAGCTGAGATAACATAGTGGACTATATTTGCTTGATGTTCAGAATCATTTATATGATTTTCTATATTAGCCAGTTCATCCTTAAATTTCTGATTATACATAGGATTATTATTATATTTTTCTGAGATGATTTTTTCGGTGAAATTATATCTCAGGGAGTGAGGTTCTCTAACATAGTAATAGTCATATATCCACAAATTTGCATTTTCAACTATTCTTGTAGGCATTACATAATCTCTTCTTCTCCCTTCAAGAAGGTTATCAAGGAATTGATATGATGTAATATCATAAGGTTCTGTTTTTACTTTACTAACCTGAAATGTTCCTTTCAGCTCATCAATAATATGCCCATAGGCTTCTTCAAATGATACTCTCTGCTCATCGAAAGAGAAGGATGCAAGAATCGCCCCCTGGCCATCCATTTCTTCCTCTCTATAAGCAAAGAAAGTGATACCATTTCCCAGATTTCTGAACATATATGTATTTAGTGCATTGATTGTATTATCGTAACAATAATCACGAAGCTGAACCTTGGAATTCTTTGCAATCTGTTCTGCTGTTGCCAATAAAATAAAATTTAAATACTGCATACTCTTCTTTCCTCCTGACTAAATTAGTTAAAATGAATCTGCCGCTCATTTTTCAAAAAGTCAATACGATTTTTCACTTTTTTGAAAGAATTTTCATTTTTATTAAACCATTGGTTTAAAATTAACCTATAATCTCTCTCAACCAGTAAAAATATGCAGCCTCAGACAAAGAACAAAGAGTGTCGCTTGCGACACTCTCCGCGCGAGGCGCGTGTTGCCAAAG
>CAMNGU010000021.1 GCA_946538525.1 uncultured Lachnospiraceae bacterium | reverse complement strand
GCTCCATATGTACGCATTACTTCACGGCGGAAAGGCTTCTGCTCATAAGAAACCTTTACCATATATACCTGACAGTCAAGGTCGAAGTATGAGCAAGCCATTGAGAGAGCTGTGCCCCACTGACCAGCACCAGTTTCTGTTGTTACACCATTAAGTCCCTGCTGCTTAGCATAGTAAGCCTGAGCGATAGCAGAGTTAAGCTTGTGGCTTCCTGAAGTGTTATTTCCTTCAAACTTGTAGTAGATGTGAGCTGGTGTACCAAGCTTCTTCTCTAAACAATATGCACGAACCAGTGGTGATGGACGATACATTTTGTAGAAATTTCTGATTTCTTCCGGGATTTCAAAGTAAGGTGTTGTATCGTCAAGTTCCTGCTTAGCAAGTTCCTCACAGAAGATTGGAGTAAGCTCTTCAAGTGTGATTGGTTGAAGAGTTCCAGGATTGAGGATTGGTGCCGGCTTTTTCTTCATATCGGCACGAACATTGTACCACATTGTTGGCATTTCATTTTCTTCAAGATAAATCTTATAAGGTATCTTTTTTTCTTCTGACATTTTGTAGTCCTCCTAATACTATTATTGGAACAGATTAAATTGCTTATTAACGAGTTTTATAAGTGTTTCTTTTTAAAGCTCTTATAAAAGCTCTTATAAAAGCTCGTTATTATGTCTGCAATATTTCCGCGTTAAAAAACAAAAACCTGTCCCTGACAGTAGTTACTGCTGGGACAGGTGATAATTCTTACCTGCGGTGCCACCCGGCTTGATGCAACTGCATCCCCTTAGTGCTTACTCAAAATGACTAAATCTATAATCATGATCATAAGCTGAACTTTTTTACGAAGGTTCTTACTTCGTCTCCCATACTTTGCGATATAAGCATTTCAGGTTGCCCTCAGAAGTCCATTCAGTATCACACTTAACACCGTAATCTCACCACCTACGGTTCTCTGTAAATAAGGCGGTAATACTTACTTACTCTTCATCAACGGTTTGATGGAATGGTATCACTCAAAGCGTATGTTTGTCAATGGTTTTTTGTGGCATATATTTTGGTCTTAAAACGAAATAATAACCACTATTCTTGTATGGAAATATGGCCTTAATGTGATATAATTATAGTGTTTTAGTGGGCTTTCATTTAGGGAAAATCAAAAAAATAAGATAAATAATATCAATAATATCAGCAAAATTGATAAAGATTATATGAGTAACGACTATATGGATAGAGAAAAGACAATAGTAAAAACCAGCGTTATAGGAATAGTGGCAAATGTATTTCTTGCCAGTTTTAAAGCAGTGATAGGAATATTGGCAAATTCCATAGCTATTACTATGGATGCGGTTAATAATTTGAGTGATGTACTGTCATCAGTTATTACCATTATAGGAACAAAGTTGGCGGCGAAGGCACCTGATAAGAAACATCCTTTGGGCCATGGAAGGATTGAATACCTTACAGCGATGATAATAGCAGTTATCATTCTTTATGCAGGTTTTGCTGCACTTATAGAATGTGCGAAGAAGGTTATACATCCGAAGACTCCATCTTATGCAGCAATTCAGCTGATCATTATTGCTGTGGCAGTTCTTGTTAAGATTATTCTTGGAACCTATGTTAAGAAAACAGGAGAAAAGGTAAAATCTGATTCGCTGGCAGCATCAGGAAAGGATGCGCTTTTTGATGCAATCATTTCTTCAGCTACATTAGTGGCGGCGCTGATATTTATGCTAACCGGGTTAAGTCTGGAAAGTTATCTGGGTATAATAATCTCAGTAATGATCATAAAGTCAGGTTTTGAAATCCTTGGAGATACATTTAGCGAACTTCTGGGTAAGAGAATTGATTCTGAAATGTCCAGGCAGGTAAAAGACCTGGTTTGTACATTCCCTGAGGTGAAAGGAGCTTATGATCTGGTGCTTCATAACTACGGACCGGACAGACTTGTGGGTTCACTTCACGTGGAAGTTCCTGCCGATATGACGGTTAAAGAACTGGATAAGCTTCAAAGGAGCATTACAGAGAAGGTTCTTATTGAAACTGGGGTTATCCTTACCGGGGTTTCGGTTTATGCCATAAATGATGGGGATGAAGAGTCTATGGCCATTGAGAAGAAGGTTAGAGAAGTGGCTGCGAAGTATCCGGAAGTTCTGGAGATACATGGTTTTTCATTTGACAGAAGTGAGAAGAGGTATCTGTTTGATGTTATAGTTGATTACGACAACAAGAACAGAAAGGAAATCTATGACAAGATTATAGCTGAACTAAATGAAGCCTATCCACAATATCAGGCTTGTGCAACTTTAGATGTGGATATGTCAGACTAGATTTTTAATAGAATGGGGGAGTAGACATGAAGCGTATTAAAAGTAATAGGGCGAAATGTAAACAGTGCGGGGACATTATTGAGTCAAAGCAAAGAACCAAGGTGGTTAAATGTTCCTGCGGAGCCATATATATTGAGGGTGGCAAGTATTATCTAAAGAGGGGTTTTAGAGATAGTGCTGATGATATCATTGATATGGCAGAGTACGAAGAAGTTTAAAAGGTGTTAGTTATATTAGTATTGAGTTTTAAAATGGGGTTACCGTATGGCAGATAAGAAGATTGCTCTCTTATTGGGGCAGGCTGAAGAGAATTATCAGCAGGAATTCATGAAGGGCGTTACAAAACAGGCAGGTCTTTATGGATATGATGTTTGTGTATTCGCCATGTATATAAAGTATCAGAATACAAAGGAACGGGAGATTGGAGATTCAAATATCTATAATCTGATTAACTATGATTTGTTTTCTGGTATTATCATTCTTTCCGATACTATACAAACTCCGGGAGTGGAGAAGAGTATAGAAGAAAAAATTCGAGAGCGCTTTGATGGACCGGTAGTCTGTGTAGATATAGATAGTCCATATTTTCATAGTTTCTGGACTGATGGTTATGAAGCGGTTTATGCAGAGATTTCGCATCTTATTGAAGAACATGATATTACAGATATTGCTTATCTCACAGGTCGTAGGAATCATGTTCATTCTCAGAGAAGATTGGAAGCCTATCGTAAGGCTTTAGAAGATCACAATATCCAGGTAAAGGAAAATAGAATACTCTATGGCGATTTTTGGTATACAAGTGGCGCAGGCTGTGCGGAAAATCTTTTGAGAGATAGGGATAATCTTCCACAGGCTATGGTATGTGCAAATGATTGTATGGCCATAGGTTTTGCTTCTGAGATGGAGAAGGAAGGTATTAGAATTCCGGAAGATATTGTTGTTGCGGGGTATGGAACCTCCAGTGAGGGCCAGCATTGTCCTAAGAGTCTGACTTCTACATATATTCCTGCTCAGTATTATGGCAGTTATTCTGTTGAAATCATTATGGCTGAAGAGAGGGGAGTAGGAATCCCAGAGCAGAAGCCAAGTCCAAAGATTTTCTTAGGTGGATCTTGTGGATGTGATAATGTGGTTTGGGAAAATGGAAAGAAGATCCATGATAAGGGATTTATCTCATATGACATTCGAGATACCTGGATGACGGATAATTCTGAAGAAGGATATTTTTCGATTCATAATAATATGGTGGCTGATTTCCTTCAAGCGGCAACCTTTGAAGAGCTTTTCAAATCACTATATGAAACAATCTTCTATTTGCGTGGTGTGAAACGAATGGAAATATGTCTCAATCATCAGTGGCTTGAACCTGATGCTCTTTTGGAAAATGATTTTCCTACCGTTGGTTACACTGATAAGGTTATAAATATACTTTCCTATGATTCGGAAGATGGTGCAAGATGCCGTGTGGGGGAAGATAGAATTATAGATTCTTCATCGCTTATTTCCTTTAAAAATGATGATGTAGCCAGATGTTACACATTTGTTCCGCTATATCTGGAAGATAAATCTTTTGGTTATGCCATGGTGGGTTATGGCAAAGAAGAATATGGATTTAATGAAGTTAATAGACTTTGGTTAAATGAGGTTGTGAGAGGACTTGAAAGTTACAGAAGACTTCAGGTTATCAATATAATCGAGAAAAAGAATGCTATAAAGCTACCTACAAAGATGGCGCCAGTTGTGGAGACAGAGGGCAAAAGACTCAGTACAGCTGATCTTGAACTGGATAATTCCAAGGAACTTGCTGAGGTTGAGAAGATTCTGGATGAAAACCTCCTTACATATCATTTCCAACCGATTGTAAATTCTATAGATGGAGAGATTTTTTCTTATGAGGCTCTTATGAGATCAAATTCTGGTTGGAATATTCCTCCACTTCAGATCATCAAGCTTGCCGATGTTATGGGAAGGCTAAATGATATAGAGAAGGCTACATTTGTTAATGTGCTTAATCTGGTAGAAGAGAATAAAGAGCTGTTCAAAGATAAGAAGGTATTTATTAATAGTATTCCAGGTTGCAGACTTGAATATAATGATTTTGTTCGTGTGGAAAAGCTTCTAAAGAAGAATTCAGGTACAGCAGTTGTTGAGCTTACTGAACAAGCTGAACTTTCCGAAGAGGAAATAAATGAACTTAAGGTTCAGTATGAGAAGATGGGTATTGGACTTGCCATTGATGATTATGGTACTGGATATTCAAATGTCAGCAATCTTCTTCGCTATATGCCTGATTATGTAAAGATTGACCGATCTCTTCTTTCTGAGATACAGAATAGCTCTCAGAAGCAACATTTTGTTAGAGAGATAATTGATTTCTGTCATGCAAATAATATTATGGCTCTTGCAGAAGGCGTGGAGACAACTGAGGAGCTTAGTATGGTTATCAGTCTTGGGGCTGATCTGATTCAGGGATACTATATAGCCAGACCGGCAGCGCAGATTATTACAACTGTGGATGCCAATGTTAAAGCAGAGATTGTTAGATATCATAGAGAGCGTGAGGATGGCGCCAGTGAGCAGTCATATATGGCAGGTCGTACCAATAGGATATCTATCAATACTCTAATTAAAGAGAATAAGACCAGTGTGGTAATCGGTGATAAGAATGCCACATTTAGAGATATCACTATCGTTGGAACACCAAATACTGTTTCGAATATTCATGTGGAAGTTCTTGATGGATTTGAGGGTAAGATAACATTTGAAAATGTTACTCTTTCTACTGTAAAACAGCGCCCTTGCATTGATATTGCTGGTAACTCCAATGTAACGCTTAGTCTTATTGGAGAGAATCATCTTCGTGGTGGTGGTATAAGGGTTCCAGAAACATCATCTCTAACTTTTGAGGGGGATGGTAATATCAAATTGCAGCTTGATGGAAATGAGAGCTATGGTATCGGAAATGCAGTGGATAAAGCGCATGGTTCCATCAAGTTCTATCAGGATGGTTGTATATTTATTGATTCTAAAGGACAGACACTAATTGGAATTGGTTCTGGACTTGGAGGAGATATTCAGATTAATAAAGGTAAATATGTTATCGAAATGAGTGGCGATGAAGGTGTTGGAATAGGCAGCCTTCATGGTGAACTGAACATTAAGATACATGACTGTGATCTGATGGTTGAATCGGCATTTTATAAGGGTGTATGCATAGGAAGTCTTGAGCAGAATGTAGATATCGATGTGTGGAGAACCCTTCTAAGATGTACAGCGTCAGGAAAGACTATTTTAGGCCTTGGTTCTATTGAGGGAGAAAAGGCAAAGGTATATCTGCATGATCTTACTTATTTTGTAAGTTTAAGAGCAGAATATGCAACTGGTTTGGGATGTCTTTCAGGAACGAATGATTTGATAATAGATACAGCTGCATTTAAATATAAGGGAGCGGGTAGGAAGGCTCTGGTTTATGGTGGTTATACACCAGATGCAACAGTGCGAGTTGAAAATGCAGATGTGGGAATTAAGCTTATTTCAGATAGTGGTATTCTAACCTACGCGCCAAAAGAAAATATTAAGGAGTCAAATCTTATCAAGTCTGTTGTTATAAATGATGAGATTATAAACAGATAATGAATACTGTTGGATTTATATTTGCAGCCATTGGCCTATTGATATTAGCAGGGTATATTTACCTGAATTATCCTAAGGACTGGCGTAATAATCCTGTTTTTAACATTATAAGTATAGCTTTTCATATAGTTGGAACGGTTGCTTTATTCTTAATCCTAGTATGTTACAAGAATATTCCGTTTGAATGGATGAAGATTGCAGTGTCCAGAGCAGGTGCCATATATTATGTGGTTGTTCTCTACATGGCTATTTTCTGCACCTTGAGGCATTTGGTTCGGTTTATATTTATTGTGACCAAAAAGATTTTCAGGCGACCTTTCAGCAGAAGAGATATGAAGATGATTTATGACCATCGGGTTCATTCGGTGGTCTTTCTTGTGCTTTCTTTTCTGGTGGCCATATATGGTTTTGTGAATGTGGGAATACTTCATATAACTGACTATAATATGCATATAGATAAAGCGTGCGATATGGATGAGCTGAATATTGTCTTTATTGCTGATACTCATTGTGGAGCGGGAACCTGGAAGAGAACTTACGACAAGCTGGCTGATGATATTAACTTCTGTAATCCGGATGTGGTGTTAATTGGAGGCGATGTTTTTGATGAGACCACTTCTGATAAGGATGTGGAATATATGAGAAATGTTATAGATAAGATTCATCCAGAGATGGGTGTGTATTTTATCTACGGAAACCATGATGACTCTACCGATGATTGGGCGGAGAAAACCATGGAGAGTATGGGGGTAACTGTACTGAAGGATGAGATGGTGGTGCTTGGTGATAGTGGAGTCCAGCTGGTTGGAAGACTGGATCCTATGGAAAATCCTATGGGACTAAAGGATCTTATGAATAAACTTCAGCCTGATCAGTCAAAGCCTATAATCATGCTGAATCACAGGCCAGAGCAATTTCAGGAAATGTCTGGACTGGGAGTTGATCTTGCGCTTTCAGGGCACACCCACGGCTTTAATATTCCGCAGTTTGCAGGACGAAATCTTGCCTATGATATGTACTATGGTTTTAGGGATTATGACGGCATGAAGGCCATAACAACCTCAGGTGTTTCGGTATGGGGCTTTCATTATAGATTCCCATCTAAGAGCGAGATAGTAAATGTACATGTAACATTTGGTGATAAAAATGACTAAAATGGCTAGTGATTTTCTATATAATTACTATTTGATATGATTTGCTTTATTACCGATATATTGATAAAATATACGGGTTGATTAAATAAATTAATGACAGTTAGGTATTATAACTGCCATAAATCACGGAGGAAAGATTATTATGAAAAAAATTGTTGCACTTTTAATGACAGCAGTTCTTTGTTTTTCACTTGTTGCTTGTGGTTCAGGTAAAGACGACAGCGGTTCATCAACTGAGAATGCTAGTGGAACTGAGGCTACATCAGTTGCTGATCTGGATAAGATTAAGGAAAAGGGTAAGATTGTAATTGGTGTTACAGATTTTGAACCAATGGATTATAAGGATGCAGATGGTAACTGGGTTGGATTCGATGCAGATATGGCAAATGAGTTCGCTAAGAGCCTTGGTGTTACAGCTGAATTCGTTGAGATTGATTGGGATAATAAAGCTCTTGAGCTTTCTGCAGGAAATATCGATTGTGTATGGAATGGTATGACTCTTACAGATGAAGTAAAGAGTGCTATGGATTGTTCAAATCCTTATTGCAACAATGCACAGATCGTTATCGTTCCAAGTGATAAGGCTGATCAGTATCAGTCAGTAGATAGTCTTGGCGACCTTAACTTTGCAGTTGAGACAGGTAGTGCTGGCGAAGAGCAGGCAAAGGCTAATAGTCTTAAGTATATTGGTGTTCAGAATCAGGCTAGTGCACTTATGGAAGTTGCAGCCGGAACTTCAGATGCAGCTATCATAGATTCACTTATGGCAGCAGCTATGGTTGGTGAAGGAACAAGCTATGATAAGCTTACATATACAATTGGACTTAACAACGAAGAGTATGGTGTAGGTTTCCGTAAGGGTTCTGATCTTACAGCTAAATTAAATGAGTTCTTTAAGACAAGCTATGCAGATGGTTCTATGCAGAAAACTGCAGAGAAGTATGGTGTGCAGGCTGCACTTATTGAACAGTAAGTAGTGGTATAATATGGATACATTTATTGAACAATTTCCTATAGTTATTCATGCACTGAATATAGGCTTTCTGCAGACCTTGAAGCTGTTTTTCGTTACGCTTCTTGGGGCTCTGCCACTGGGGCTTCTTATAAGTTTTGGCTCCCAGTCCAAGTTACTGCCTATTAAGGCAATCTTCAAAATTCTTATCTGGGTGGTTCGTGGTACGCCTCTTATGATCCAGCTGCTTATTATTTACTATTTTCCAGGGCTTGTTATGCATAACAATATCTGGGGCAGTGAAGAAGGCGGAAGATTTGTGGCTTCAGCAGTAGCATTTATAGTTAATTATGCATGTTATTTTTCTGAGATATATCGTGGCGGAATAATCAGCATTCCAGTTGGACAGGATGAAGCAGGTCTTGTGCTGGGTATGTCAAAAAGCCAGATATTCTTTAAAGTAAAGCTGCTTCAGATGATTAAGAGGATACTTCCTCCTATGTCAAATGAAATCCTTACCCTTGTTAAGGATACTTCCCTTGCAAGAATTATTGCACTTCAGGAGATTATCTGGGCAGGACAGGCATTTATGAAGGGCTCTCAGGGGATTTCGGGCGCAATATGGCCACTGTTCTTTACAGCGGTTTATTACCTGATATGTAATGGTGTTCTTACACTGGGACTTGGTAAATTAGAGAAGAAGCTGGACTTCTTTAGATAAATCGGAGGGATATATGAGTATATTAGAAGTAGAGCATATTGGTAAATCCTTCGATAAAACAGAAGTCTTGAAGGATATATGTTTTACACTTGAGAAGAGCCAGGTGCTTTCCATCATTGGTTCTTCAGGAAGTGGAAAAACAACCCTGCTTCGCTGTATCAATTTTCTTGAGCATGCGGATCAGGGAAAGATAAAAGTAAATGATAAGATCGTCTTTGATGCTGAAGATCCTTCGTATCTTAAGGAAAGTGTTATAAGACAGAATAGATTACATTTTGGAATGGTATTTCAGGCATTTAATCTGTTTCCTCAGTATACAGCTCTAGGAAATGTTATGCTGGCAAAACAGCTTCAGGCTAAGAAGGATCCGGGTTTTAAAGCCAATAAGAAACAGATATTGGAGGATATAAGAAAGCAGGCTGAAGAGCTTCTTGGGCAGATGGGACTTTCTGAAAGAATGGATAACTATCCACATCAGCTTTCAGGTGGACAGCAGCAACGAGTTGCTATAGCCCGTGCCCTTGCGTTAGAACCAGATATCCTGTGTTTTGATGAACCAACCTCCGCGCTGGATCCGGAATTGACTGGAGAAGTACTTCGAGTAATTAAGGAACTGGCGGAGAAGAAGATGACTATGATAATAGTTACGCATGAGATGTCATTTGCCAAAGAGGTTTCTGATCAGGTTATATTTATGGATAGTGGAGTGGTGCTTGAGAAGGGCACACCACGGGATGTGTTTGATAATCCTAAGGAAGAGAGAACTAAGCAATTCCTGGGGCTTATGTAGAGAGTATAGATATCGCTTTTGGGGCGTATATATCGTCGCCCTGATATAAAGCGTGAATCTTAGAGAGGGGGCAAAATGGGATTCTTTAAAGATGATAAGATTAAGAAGAATATTTTTGTTGGTGCAGTTCTTATTCTTATATTTTTTCTTTTATATAATATTACATCTATTTATGCCACATTCCTCAAGGTTGTAAATATTTTTATTCCGTTTATTATAGGCGGAGCTATTGCATTTGTATTAAATGTACCAATGAAGAAGCTGGAAAGCTATTTCTTCAAAAGTAAAGATAAGGATCCTAGCAGTGGATGGGGAAAACTTCGTCGTGCACTTTCCATGATCATTACCATCTTTTTGGCTCTTATAGTTATAGTGCTAATCCTTTATATGGTTATACCTCAGTTGGTTTCTACCATCAGTCAGCTGGTTAAACAGATTCCTACTGGAGTAAATACTATTACAGCCTGGGCAGAAGGGAAATTTGAAAAATATCCAGTTATCATGGATGTTATTGAGAGTTTAGCAGCAAACTGGCAGGCTATAGTAGAGAAGGTTACAGGAGTTTTAAAAGACTACTTCAGCGTGGTTATTGAGGGCGGAGTCAGTGCAGTGACTGGAATCCTATCTGGTATAACTAATGTTTTGATAGGTTTGGTTTTTGCAATTTATATTTTGATACAGAAGGAGCATTTATATAGACAGCTTCTGAAACTCCTTTATACATTTTTATCGAAGGAGTCAGCTGACCGACTTATAGACTTTGGCGCGATTACAAGTAGAACTTTTGCTAAGTTTGTTTCTGGACAGTGTGTAGAGGCAATCATACTTGGTCTTATGTTCTTCATAACCATGACAATATGCCGACTTCCATATGCGCTGCTTATAAGCTTGATCATTTCTGTATCTGCATTGATACCAATAGTTGGTGCGTTTATTGGCTGCGGAATAGGCTTTCTGCTTATTTTGATAGAGAATCCTCTAAAGGCGCTGATATTCTTAGGAGTATTCCTGGTACTTCAGCAGGTGGAAGGTAACCTTATCTATCCGAAGGTGGTTGGAAGTTCTGTTGGTCTTCCGGGTATCTGGGTGCTGGTTTCTGTGACGGTTGGTGGAAGTCTCTTTGGTGTAACTGGAATGATCATATTTATTCCTCTTGCATCAGTTACCTATGCATTAGTCAGACATTATGTATATAATCAGCTGTCTAAAAAGAATATTACTGATGCTGATATTGAGGATATAGCGGTAAATAATGAAATTGATATGGACAGTCTTGTGACGAGATCTAAAAACAAGACAGAAGAAACTGAGACAGAAGAAATTAAGACAGAAGAAACAGAGATAGAACATAACATATAACTATAGTATAGTGTGTGTAAGTATCTATTAAAGTATTTGTTAAAGTATCTAAAGAATATTATTAAAAATATTTTTTATTTTATTATGACCTGTTAGAATGACCTGAATTAACATAGAAAGATAAGAGGGCTATGATATGGGAGATTATGTATTAAGTTGTTGTTCATCTTGTGACCTCAACCCGGAAGTGATGGAAAAAAGAAATATACCATATGTATTCTTTAATGTCACACTGGATGGAAAAAGTGTTAAGGATGATATGGGCCTTTCCTTTTCTCCAAGAGAATTACTTAGACGAATGGAAGAAGGAGCAGATACTAAAACATCACAGGTAAGTATAGGTGAATATACAGATTATTTTAAAAATTATCTGGATGAAGGACTGGATATTCTTCATGTGACTTTGTCATCAGGAATATCAGGCACATATAATGCTGCATGCACAGCTGCTGAAATGCTTAAGGAAGACTATCCGGATAGAAAGATAATTATAATTGATTCTATGGCTGCTTCATCAGGATATGGTCTACTGATGGATTATGCGGCAGATAAGCGTGATCAGGGAATGACTATTGACCAGCTTGCTTCCTGGATTGAAGATAATAAGCTGAATATTGTACATTGGTTCTTCTCCACAGATCTTAAGTACTATATTAAGGGGGGTAGAATATCTAAGACAGCAGGTACTGTGGGCCAGGTTCTTAATATCTGTCCTTTACTAAATGTAGATAAGGATGGACACCTTACACCAAGAGAAAAAATCAGAACAAAGAAGAAAGTTATCAAGAGGATAGTAGAGAAGATGGTTGAGGAAGCTGATGGCGGACTTAACTATGTAGGAAAATGTTATCTCTCTGATTCAGATGAAGAACTTGGAAATGAAGTTCAGAAACTTATTGAAGAAACATTCCCACAGCTTAAGGGAAGAGTTAAGAGGTTTGATATCGGTTGTACTATTGCCAGCCATACAGGTCCTGGAACAGTAGCTTTATTCTTTAAGGGAAAGAAGAGAGTGGATTAAGAATTTTGTTAAAGACTTTAGTATAGACTTGAAGAAATCTTCTTAAGTGTTTATATAATTAAAATATTAATATAATGCAAATAAAAAGCAGGTCCCAGAGGAGTGGAAGGGACCTGCTTTTTGCTAATTTGTTTGCACTATATAAAATTTTTCAAGTATCTTAGTTATCAAGAACATAAACATCTGCTGTTCTTCTACCGAACTGAATAGCTGCACCATAGTCTGGAACGAAGATATCAATTACTCCGCCGCTCATTCCGCCAGTATCCTCAACTACGAACTCACCGTATCCTTCGATGTAAATTCTTGTTCCAAGTGGAAGTGAGTTACATGCAACGGTATGTTCAACTGTAGGATAAACACCTGATGCGCAAGGACTTCCAGTAGCGATATAAGCTGTAAGCTCATAACATCCTACATAAGTTCCTTTTGACTGTTCTTTATATATTTGTTCAAGTTCGTCGTTAGCGATTTCGATTCTTTCTTTGTACTGCTCGATCTTCTGATCATAGAGTGCTTTATCGTGTTCGTATTTTTCTTGTGCCTCTGCTTCGAGTTCAGCTTCATATTCTGCCTTATGATCTTCTAACATTTGTTTTGTTGGAACAGTAAGGTGGATAGGCTCCACAGCGGCAATATCCTTGGCTGGGGTATTAGCGCCAAGAACACTGGCAATCGTTAAAGCTATTCCAACAACAATAGCTGTTATTTTCTTTTTCATAATTTCTCCTTTCAGGGTACAATAATGTTTTACAATATATTTAATTAAAATGCAATACTTTTGTAACAAATTGTAACCTTTTTGTTAAAAGTGTTTAGAAAAACGCAATATATTGATGCCATTTGTATGAAATGACGGATATTTAGGACAAAATTGTTAAATAAAATGTAATAAATATCGATTTTCTTATAAGTTCAAATATTAATATTCTGCTTAAATTGTTACAAATTGTTAAATTATGGGTCGAAAATATCGGAAATGAATCTAATTTTGAAAGTATTTATAAAAGTGTGAAAAAATGTTTGACATTTAATATGGTTGAGTGTATATTGAACATATGAACAAACAAACATATGTTGTACAAGGAGGTTTAAATGTCGAGTAGTAATAAAAAGGATATTGGCGTTGAAGATAGTAAGTTAAAATCTGATTCAGTTATAAATGCTGAAGCGGCTGCTAATATATTGAAAAATATGCCTGATGACGAATATCTATATGATCTGGCTGATCTATTCAGAATATTCGGTGATACAACGAGGATTAGAATTCTTTATTCCTTATTTGACGATGAGCTCTGTGTTGGGGATATTTCAAATGTTCTTGGTATGAGCCAGTCCTCAGTCAGTCATCAGTTAAGAATACTTAAAGACTCTAAGCTGGTAAAGTTTAGAAGAGAAGGAAAGAGTATCTTTTATTCTCTAGATGATGAGCATGTAAGATCGATTCTTGGATTAGGCATGGAGCATCTGGAAGAATAATATAATAAAGTTTAAGTGGAAATAATTAAGAAGTATATAAAGTATATTTAGAAAGAAATGCTAGATAAAACTAGACTAAAACAGACTAGACTAAAACAGAAAGGAAAAATAAACAAAATGAAAAAAACATATAAGGTAGATGTAGACTGCGCTGCTTGTGCAGAGAAGATGCAGGAGGCTATTAAAAATACAAAGGGAGTTAAGGACGCAACTCTTAGTTTCATGACACTGAAATGCAAGGTTGAATTTGAAGATGGAGTTGATCCAGATGCTGTAATTCGTGAAGCAAGAACAAATTGCAAGAAGATAGAAGATGAGTTTGAGATTTTTATAGATTAATAGTTTTAGAGATGAACAAAGCTTTGATAAATGCATTTAATTAGCGTTTATTAAGGCTTTGAACATTTAGAGGTAGAAATGACAAAGAAACAGAAGAATAATTTAATAAGATGTATTGTTAGTCTCATATTGGTAGTTGGATTATCTGTGGGATTTCATTTTGCTAAGGTGCCATGGTGGATAGAACTTATCACATTTCTGATTCCTTATTTTATCATAGGTTATGATGTATTACTAAGGGCAGTGAAAAATATTAGACATGGTCAGGTGTTTGATGAATGCTTCCTTATGGCTATTGCAACAATCGGTGCTATTGCAACTGGCGAGTATCGCGAGGGCGTTGCGGTAATGCTGTTTTATCAGATAGGAGAACTGTTCCAGAGTATTGCTGTGGGAAAGAGCAGAAAGAATATCGCTGATCTTATGGATATCTGCCCAGAGGTTGCAAATGTGCTTCATGAGGATGGTTCTATTACTGAGGAAGATCCTGATGATGTGGAAGTTGGTTCTATCATCGTAGTAAATGCTGGTGAAAGAGTTCCTATTGATGGAGTGATCATAGAGGGTGATACAAGTCTTGATACAAGTGCACTTACGGGGGAGTCAGTTCCACGAGCTGCGCATCCTGAGGAAGAGGTTATTAGCGGATGTATATCACTTACAGGACTTATTAAAGTTAGAACTACTAAAGAATTTGAAGATTCTACTGTTTCAAAGATACTTGAGCTGGTTGAAAATTCAAGTATGAGAAAAGCAAAGGCGGAGAATTTCATTTCCAAGTTTGCAAAGTATTATACACCTATCGTTTGTTATTCTGCATTGGCATTATTCATTCTGCCGCCTGTGATCAGGCTGTTGATTGGTTTACCTGCTGATTGGACAATATGGCTCATGAGAGCGCTGACATTTTTGGTTATATCCTGTCCATGTGCAGTGGTGATATCTGTTCCGCTCAGCTTCTTCGGAGGAATAGGCTGTGCATCCTCAAAAGGAATTCTGGTTAAGGGTTCGAACTATCTGGAGGCACTGGCGGATACTGGAGTTATCGTATTTGATAAAACAGGAACTCTTACAAAGGGTGTGTTTGAAGTACAGAATATCTATACAAATGGTGATGTTTCAAGAGATTATCTTCTTGAGAGAGCGGCCCAGGCTGAAAGCTCCTCAAATCATCCTATAGCAGAATCTATTACTAGAGCGTATAAAAAAGAATTTAGTAATGAGATTAACCATAGCCTCATCTATGATGTGGAAGAAATTGCAGGACATGGCATCTCGGTAAAATATAGAGAACTGCCAGATGGAACTTCTGTAAAATATAAGGAGTCACCGGATGGAGTGGTTGAGTCCATTAATAAGATGGAGGGCGAAAAAGAAGTTCATTATAAGATATTTGCTGGAAACCTGAGGCTTATGAAAATGATGTCTATAAATGTTCCTCAGGAGCATGATGAGGGGACGGTAGTATATGTCGCCGAAAGTGTTATTGCAAGTGATGATCGGGAAGATATTAGCAGTAAAGATGTTAGCAATAATGAAATCCGTTATCTGGGCTGCATAGTAATTGCAGATGAGCTGAAGAGCACAAGTGCAGATGCTATGAAGGGGCTGGCTTCTCAAGGAATAAAGACAGTAATGCTGACAGGAGACACAGAGAAGGCTGCTTCAATCATGGCTGGTCGAGTGGGAGTATCGGAGTATAAGTCTGAACTTCTTCCTGGAGATAAAGTAAATGAGGTTGAGAAGCTTCTTGGCGGTTTAAGAGATAAGAGCAAACTGGCATTTGTAGGTGACGGTATAAATGATGCACCGGTTCTTGCCAGGGCAGATATAGGAATTGCCATGGGAGCCATGGGTTCAGATGCGGCCATAGAAGCTGCAGATATTGTTCTTATGGATGATGATCCTGCGAAGATATCTTTGGCGATGAAGATATCCAGAAAGACTCTCAAGATAGTAAAGCAGAATATAACATTTGCTATTACTATTAAGGTTCTATGTCTGATACTTGGGGCGTTAGGATTTGCAAATATGTGGATTGCTATATTTGCCGATGTTGGAGTTATGGTCCTGGCGGTATTAAATGCTACCCGTGCATTGAGAGTGAAAAATTAAAAGTATTCAGCAAAATTCAGTCAAAACTTTGTAATATTTTACTTTTATTTGAGGATATTTATTTATACAATGAATGCAGTGGTGAATTTTCATCACTGCATTTTTAGATTGTGTTTTTTTGTCCAGGAGGTATTTGGGATGAGTATCGATTTAAGCAAGATGCCAAAGTTGGGATTCGGTTTGATGCGTCTTCCGGAAAATGACGGTGAGATTGATATTGAGCATGTTAAAAGAATGGTTGATAAGTATATGCAGGCGGGAATGAATTATTTTGATACTGCATATGTATATCATGGTGGAAAGTCTGAGGTGGCTGCCAGAGAAGCTCTTGTTAAGAGATATCCAAGAGACAGCTTTATGATTGCTACAAAGCTTCCTGCGTGGGAGATTAAGAAAGCTGAGGATGTGGATAGAATATTTAATGAGCAGCTTGAAAGGGCTGGGGTGGATTATTTTGATCTCTATCTTCTTCATTCTATTGAGGATGGCTCTAACTATGATACCTATGAAAAATATGATTGCTTCGACTGGGGTATGAAGATGAAGGAAAGTGGTAAGATTCGCCATCTGGGTTTTTCTTATCATGGAAGTCCTGAGCTTCTTGTTGAAGTTTTGGATAAACATCCAGAGGTAGAATTTGTTCAGATTCAGTTGAACTATCTGGATAGAACAAATCCTGTGGTAAGATCAGAAGAACTCTATAACATTCTGCATGAGAGAAATATTCCAATAATTGTTATGGAACCAATTAGAGGTGGAATGCTTGCGAATCTTTCTCCTGAACAGGAAGCAAAGATGAAAGCACTGCAGCCGGATAAGTCCATAGCTTCCTGGGCGCTTAGATTTGTTGGCTCCCTTCCAGGTGTTATGACTATTCTTTCGGGTATGTCAACTGAGGAGCAGATGGATGATAATATTGGAACATTTGCAAATTTCGAACCTATGTCTGAAGAGGAGCTGAAGGTTGTTGATGAGGTTACAGAGGATATTCTCAGTATTCCTCAGATTGGATGTACAGCTTGTAAGTATTGTACTCCTGGCTGTCCAATGAGCATCAGTATTCCTGATGTGTTCAGAACTATAAATACACTTCGCAGATATCCTGATGACTGGAGAGCAAAGAATTTCTATTCAGGTGTAGCGTCTCGAGGCGGCAAGGCTGGGGACTGTATCGGATGCGGACAGTGTGAGGGCGTATGTCCACAGCATCTTCCAATTATTGAAATGCTGAAGGAAGCGTCAGAGATTCTGGATTAAATGTTTGATGATTTTTTAGAAAAAAATATATAAGAAATGATTTATTTGTGAAGGCGTTCTTATAGCACTATCAATGTTTTGATGATAAAATATTGATAGTGCTTTTTTATTATTTTAGAAAGGAGAAGGGGTATGAAAAATAATAAGTTATTCTTTTTTAAAACAGTAGTGCTTATTTTGTTTATTGCGATTTTTGTATTTTCATCAAATTTCGTTTCAAGGGCAGATGAAGAAGAGGTTATTATAAAGGCAAGTGAGCTAAGTAATCTAGGTGAGGATAATTCGATTTATAGAGAAATGGGTAGGAAATCAAAAACTACCTTGATCATGGATGTAGATTTAACCTTAAATGGATTGTCTGGAGAAGAATTGATAATTAAAGGAACAAAAACACTAACTGTGAAGGGGGATATAAGAGCTTCAAAACTTGTAATTGAACGTGGTGCCACAGTTTTTATTGATGACGGTCGCTTAATAACTAGTTACGATATAGTTGTAAAACAAAATGCAACGTTAAAGATAAATTTGAATTCATTAAGGGCTTCAGGCGTTATGAATGGCGGTATGGAAGCAGGTGAAGCTATATTTACGCATGGAAATATAGAATCTGCTGGTAATGTGTATATAAATTCAAATTATGGTGGGATAAGGACAACTCGTTATATTCAACATGAAAACTATTATGATGAAAATGGAAACTATAATCCTCCAAAATTTATTATTAAAGGAGGGGTGTTTTCGGTTAAAAGCTCAAATGGAGTGTTTAATTGGTGTCAAAATAATGAACTATATATTTATGACGGAGATGTCTCATTTGTTTCAAATGGAGGCATAATGGAAGGATTTGGAAACATAAGCGTTTATGGAGGTAAATTATTTACAAATTGTTTAGATAGTGACGCATATATAGAATGTGGTGTTTTTACGGATAAAAAACTTAGTGTTTATGGTGGAAGAATAGAATGTGTAGCAAATAAACCAAGACAATTAGTGTCGTTTGATGAGCTTTACCTAGCAGAAGGATATGGGATTACTGTACCTAAAAGGGCAAAAATAGTTGGATATGAGAAAGAATATGAGTTTAAGGCGTCAAACGTTGGAAGTAAAACTATACTTGATGAAAATGAAGAAAAAGTAACCCGTATAGTTATCGAAAAAAAGAATACTTCAAATTATAAAAATGAATGGGTGGATGGAGATTGGTATGATGAGAATGGAAAAAGTGATTATAAAGGCGTACTAACATGGAAAAGTAACAGTACTGGTTGGTGGGTTGAAGATTCCTTAGGTTGGTATCCACAGAGTCAATGGGTGAAAATTGACGGCAAGTGGTATTACTTTTTAGAAAGTGGATATATGGATTATGGCGAGTATAGAGATGGCTATTGGCTGGGAAATGATGGAGCAATGCTTGACGGATATTATGGTGAATGGAAAAGTGATTCTTTGGGCTGGTGGTTCGAAGATTCATCAGGTTGGTATCCGTCTTCACAGTGGCTATGGATCAATGGAAAATGTTATTATTTTGAATCAAATGGTTATCTTGCGGTGAATAAATATGTTGATGGTTATTGGGTAGGAGCAGACGGTGCGAGTTACTAGAAAATCGTTTTTCTTGATAACATAAAGATTGATTTGTTATAATATCGACATGAATGAAATGAAAAAGAGGGGTTAGGAGTATAGCTTGAGATTTAGGGGAACCGTCTATGGATACAGATAGTACACTTAATTATAGACTTTATCTGCAGAAGCAGGAAGAGTTTGTTAGGGCGGATTATCGCTCTGAATTTAAGCAGTATAACAGAATTAAAAGCGGTGATGTGGACGGCGTCAGAGAAAGGTTTAAGATTGCCAGGAAGAAATTCGAAGATGGCAGAGGAAAGCTTTCAGAGGATCCTGTTAGAAATATGATATACCATCTTGTGACAGCAGTGGCTGTTATCAGCAGAATGTGTATTGATACCGGCATGGATGTGGATACAGCATATACTCTGGGGGATATCTATATCAGTCGCGCGGACAAAGCTAAAAGCGTGGAAGAAGTGCTGGATATAACTGCAGAAATGCAGATTGATTACGCTACAAGAATGAAGGAACTGAGGAAGATAGATGCAGTATCTATTCATATCAGAAGGAGCATAGATTACATCCTGGATAATCTTCAGATGAATCTGACTGTTAGTGAGATAGCGGAGCGGGAAGGGCTTAGTCCTGCATATTTCTCCAGACTGTTTCAGAAGGAAGTCGGAGTAAATGTAAATAAGTTTATAAATGATGCGAAGATTAAGACCGCTCAGAATATGCTTAGGTATTCAGAATATTCTATTCTGGAAATATCCATATCTCTAGGGTTTTCGTCTCAAAGCGCATTTTCTTCGGTATTCAAGAAGCATACAGGGATAACGCCGAAGGTTTATAGAGATAAGTTTTATAGTAAAAACTTAGTAGAAGAGTAGATAAAAAGTAGATAAAAAGATATATAAAAGATATATAAAAGATATATAACAGATATAGAAGGAGAGAAAAATATGAAAGCAGCTATTATTATGGGATCAACCAGTGATCTTTCGAAGGTTGAACCAGCTATCGAATTACTTAAGGATAAGGATGTTAAGGTTAAGGTTAGATGCCTGTCAGCTCATAGAGCATCCAGACAACTGTCTGAATTTATTGAGGAAATCAATAATGATGGTACAGAGGTTGTTATTACAGCAGCAGGAATGGCTGCAGCACTTCCTGGAGTTGTAGCAGCTCAGACAGTTCTTCCTGTAATCGGTGTTCCACTTTCAGGTTCGGTTCTTGATGGACAGGATGCACTTTTTTCAATAGTTCAGATGCCACCTGGAATTCCTGTTGCAACTGTAGCTATAAATGGTGCAAAGAATGCAGCATGGCTTGCACTTGAAATCATGGCTGTAAAGCATCCTGAGCTTCATGAAGTTCTTCTTGCTGAGAGAAAGAGCATGCAGGAAGTGGCTCTTATTGCAAATGATGAAGTTAAAGCAAAGTATGAGTAGTAAAAAAAATAAAAACCGGTAATTAAAAACCAGTAATTAAAAACCAGTAATTAAAAAGCACTGCAAGTATCTAGTAATCAGCTGGAAAACTGCAGTGCTTTTTGTTATCTTAAATAATTTATAAATGCTTTATATAAGTTCTTTTTATAATTTCTCGCCTGTAAGCATTTCATAAGCACTAAGGTACTTATCGATAGTCTTATCAACGATTTCCTGTGGAAGTTCCCAATCCTCTGGTTCAGCAGTGTTAGCGTCAGACTTGAGCCAGTCTCTAGCAAACTGCTTATCGAAAGATGGCTGACCATGTCCTGGTTCATAACCATCAGCTGGCCAGAATCTTGAGGAATCAGGTGTGAGCATTTCATCACCGATTACGATGTTACCATTTTCATCAAGACCAAATTCAAACTTTGTATCTGCAATAATTATACCCTTTGTAAGAGCGTAGTCTGCACATTTGTTGTAAAGAGCAAGTGTGTAGTCACGAAGCTTTTCAGCATATTCCTGACCTTTGCCAGGGAATTCTTTCTCAAGAACCTCAATAGACTTTTCAAAAGAAATATTTTCATCATGATCACCAATCTCTGCCTTTGTTGAAGGAGTATAGATTGCTTCTGGAAGTTTGTCGCTTTCCTTAAGTCCTTCTGGAAGCTTGATACCACATACAGTACCATTTTCCTTGTAGCTTGCCCAGCCGCTACCTGTAATATATCCACGAACGATACACTCGATTGGGAGCATAGTAAGCTTTTTGCACATCATGCTGTTTCCATCGTAATCAGGCTGCTGGAAGAATTCAGGCATGTCCTTAACATCAACAGAAATCATATGATTTGGAAGAATATCTTTAGTCATTTCAAACCAGAATCTTGACATCTGTGTAAGAACAGTTCCTTTCTTAACGATTTTGTTCTTCAGTATTACATCGTAGCAACTGATTCTGTCTGTAGCTACCATGATAAGACTGTCGCCATTATCGTAGATTTCTCTTACCTTACCTTCTTTGATTGGTTTCATTTTGATCCTCCTTGGAAAATATAAAATGATATAATAAATATAAAAAAATGTTATATAAGATTGTCGGCGTTTCAAAATAGCGCTGCAATCCATTTGGCATATGTTATAAATTTTGTTTGATATTTTTGCTATTTTATCAATATTTTATCAAATAGGTTTATAGCATAGTATTTTTAAAAGAAAAAATCAAGAAAATAATGAGTTTTAACGGTGGTTTCTTTGTAAAAATTCTTTGTAAAATATGTAATATTGTGGTAACATATAAGTCGTAAGATTAGCGACTTACTATTAGACTTGAAATAAGACTCATATATAGATTTATATATAAATTTATATATGTAGGTCAAATACATAATGGAGGGTTAGTCAGAAATGAAAAAACCATTTTCAAATGCGTATGATGCTATAAAGAAACTGTTCCAAAAGATGTTTGGAAAGAAGAATGCGGATGAGTCAGTTTCAGAGGAGCAGGCAGAAAGTTCTGAAGAGTCTAAAAAAGAATCTGAAAAAGAATCTGAAAAAGAATCTGAAAAAGAATCTAAAGAAGAGGGGGCTGGAGATACTTCTGAACAGCAGTCAGAACCAGGAAAAAGTCAGGAAGATATGGTCAAGATCGAAGATGTTCTTGCACATATCGCTGATGAAGAAGGTATAAAAGAAGAAAAGGTCAGCAAGGGCGAACTTGAAGAGCAGAAGAAGTACGACGAAGAAGTTCGTAAGAGAGCTGAGCGTAAGGCTAAGAGAGAAGCCGAAGATAAGAAGAAGGATGCTGAGGAAGCAGCTAATGCCAGAGATGAAAAGATTAAGATGGTTACAGATCCTGTAACTGGTGAAGAAGTTGCTCTTGGACAGCTTCCTGAGAAGGCAGTTTTCCTTAAGAAATATATGAGAATCCAGACAACATCTGATGATGTGCTTGTAGCAATCAATTCGATTATCAAGCATCCGGATATGTCTAAGAATATAGTTGTTCTTGGTAGAAATGGTTTCGGTACAGTTAAGGTTGGTGAGGACTTCGCTAGAAGCTTCTATGAGATGGGTATCGTAAAATCAGATAAGATTGCTAAGACAAAGGCTAAGCAGCTGAACAAGATGGGACTTGAGAAGCTTAAAGCTCTTAAGGGTGGATGCCTCATTATTGAGAATGCAGGTCTTGTATCATTCTCAAAACTTGTTGAGGTAATCAAGGATTCAGCTCCTGAGAATAATGATTATGTAGTTATTCTTACTGGTGAGATCGATTCACTTTCTAACTTCTTTGATGAGAATGAGGATATCGTAGATCAGTTCATTTACCTTATCGATGTTCATAAGATTAAAGAGCGTGGCATGATGCATCTTGCGCGTGGATATGTTAAGGAGAGAGGCTACAAGGCTGATAAGAGCGTATTTGATAAGCTTAAGGCTAACCTCAAGGCAATGGAAGAAGGTAACATCGATAGATTCGTTGGTCGTATCGATGAAGTTATTGAGAAATGTGATAAGCGTGAAGAAGCAGCTGGAAATGCAGCTAAGATAATTCTTCCAGAAGACGCTAACTAAAAAGCTAACTAAGAGCAGATAAATACTAATAAATCTGACAAACATACATAAAATGAGTTTTTCGAATTTATTAAATGAATATATTGAATATTTAGGGTGTTCCTCAAAGGCCTTATCTGAAGCGTCAGGGCTTCCTGCCTCGACTATCAGCAGATATAGAGCCGGAGAGAGGATCCCGGCTAAGAATAGTCCTCAGTTTAATTCTTTAATTAGAGGGCTATTTTTACTTGCACAAAATTCCGATGAACTATTGGAAGATATAAAATTGGAAGATATAAAGATGAAGTTTGATCTTGAATATGCTTCCCAAAAGAAGGATAAAAATCCGGAGTTCAATCTATATTATTTTAAGACGAATTTGATTGATCTTATGGACTATCTTCATATAAGTATCAGAGAAGTTGCAGAGGCTACTGGTAAGGATATTTCCTATATATCAAGGATAAGAGCAGGAGAAAGAAAACCGGCAGATCCTCGAAAGATGGTTGAACAGATTACCAATTTGATTCTCGAGAAGTATAACAGTAAACATGAATTGGAGATATTAGCAGATCTTCTTGATTGTCGTATATCGGATATTTCCGGAGAGAAGAATCGGGAAAGATTTCATAACCGCCTCTTTAGCTGGCTCTATTCTGATGATAGCAGCCCACAGAAATATGTTAAGGAATTCATTCATAAGCTGGATGAATTTAGTCTTGATAATTATGTGCCTGAGAAGAAGCTTAGAGCAGTGGAAGACAGAAAAAATGAAACGGAGATCGTATATGGTGGCGGCTCTATTGCTCATTTGGCTGAGAGGTTTGTTGAAGATACTGTTGAGACATCATCTCAGAAACCGGTAACTATATGCTGGAGTTCCCTTGAAGAGTCCACAGATATTATAGAGTATGAGCATCTAATCGGAAATATGGCTTTTATTCTTGAAAAAGGATTACATATAAGAAGTGTTCATTTGGGAGAAACTCCTATATATGAGATGATGAAATGGATGGAGATCTGGCTTCCATTATATATGACAGGACAGATTGAATCTTACTATATTGAAAGAGATGCGGATAAACTTATGGACCGTTTCATCATGATGTCGGGAGCTGCTGTGCTGGATTCAGAAGGAATACATGGAAAAAAAGGAACCTATAGGACCTATCTTACCCGTAATGTTGATGAAATAAAACATTATAATAAGAGATCAGATGATATCATTCAGTCCTCCAGAAGGATGATAAGTGTTATTGATTTTGAGAATAAAGATAGAAGGAAAGAATTTATGAGTGAAGACTCTTCCACATCTGGAAAGAGGAAGAATATTCTATCCACGCCTCCTATCTATACTATCTCTGATGATCTTTTAGACAGGATACTTAAGCGAAATGAGATTCCTGAGGAAGACTGTAGAAGGATAACTGAATATATAGCCAGTGAAAGAAAGAGGATACTTGAAATACTTGAGAATTCCAGAATAGAGGAATATGTTTCTGAGGTTTCAAAGAAAGAATATAAAGAAAAACCGGTGTTCCTTTCTCTTTCAGGACTTTTCTATGAGAGGGATATATTTTATACCTTTGAAGAATATCAGGAACATCTTAGACTTGCTAAGGAGTTCCAGAGTCGGTATAAGAATTATTTGCTTAGACTGGGAAAGGATATGGGGTTCCGAAAGATACAGATATTTATGCATGAAGGACAGTGGGTTATGGTTTCAAAGAATAAATCCCCTGCAATTCATTTTGTTATAGAGCATCCTGCAATTAGGCAGAGCATGGAAAAGATGCTTGAAACCTTTGTGGAAAAAAGATAATTGACACTTTTTGCCCATAATGTCAAAATGCGTTGACTAAAATGGAAAGTTTTCATATAATCTATTAAGTGGTATAAAAACCAAAATTTTATTATTTAAGAGGTTTTATATATGAAAGCAAGAAAAAAAGCGAAAGTGTTAATGTCTCTACTGATTGTTCTTTCGATGATGTTTGGTCTTACCGCTTGCGGTGCAACAGATTCAGCTAAGAAGAACACCATTAAGATTGGATATATCAATCCAACAACTGGGCCGCTTGCTGGTAACGGCGAGGGTTGTGATTGGGCAGTTCAGCAGATTACTGACTATGTAAAGGAGCATCCAATCACAGTAGATGGAAAAGAGATGGACTTTGAGGTAATCGTTTATGACTCAGAGTCAGATGCCAATAAGTGTTCAGAGATGACACAGAAGCTTATTGAAGAAGATAATGTAGATATGATCATTGCAATTCAGACACCTAATACAGTTATTCCTGTAGTTGAGGTTGCTGAGAGATATGGGGTTCCATGTATAGCTTCACAGGCTCCTATTGATCCTGTTGCTCATTCAAGAGACTCCTTTGACTGGACATATCTTTCATTCTATACACTTGATGATGTTTACGAGTCACAGAGAGCTATGTGGACTGTTGCAGGACATGCACCAGGTTCAGGCGATAAGGTTGGACTTCTTTTCGCAAATGATGCGGATGGAACTGCATGGCATGACATTTTCGTAAAGAGACTTGCTGAGGATGGTTATACAGTAGTTGATCCAGGACAGTATCCTTCAGGAACTACTGATTTCACAAGCCTTGCAAATACATTTAAAACAGAGGATATTGATGTTATAGCAGGAACCAATATACCTCCTGATTTCATGAATTCATATAATGCTTGTATCAGCGCAGGTGTTAAGGTTGACGCTGTAACAATGGGTAAATGTTGTCTCCTGGAAAGTGATGTAAATGCACTTGGAGATCTTTCTGATGGAATAATGACTCAGGTATGGTGGGCACCTACAAATCCATTTACCTCTGAGCTTACTGGAATGTCTAGCGAGAAGCTGGCAGAGCAGTATGCAGCAGATAATGACGGCAGAGTTATGCCACAGCCAACAGCTTATGCTTATGAGGCGCTGGAGCTGGCCGTTCAGACATTTAATAATACAAAGTCAATGGATAAGGAAGATATCAGGGCTGCACTTGCAGGACTTGATGTTGATACTATCGTTGGACATATAAAGTATGATCAGGAAATGAATGGACTTCCATTTGCAAGAACAGTTCTCTGTGGTGGACAGTGGCAGAGAGATGAAAATGGAGAACTAAAGCTTATTATCATTGATAATTCTATTCATCCTGAGATACCACTTACTGGTGAGTATAAACCAGGAAATGCAACGAGTAATTAATATATTGGAATCTTGGTGAAAGACCAAATATAGTTTAGGAATTATTATGAGCAACATATTAAGTTTTGAGAATGTAAGCTCAGGCTATACTGAGATTAAAGTGCTAGATAACCTTTCCTTCGATGTAATCGAAGGGGAGGTTTTTGGCGTTATTGGACCTAATGGTTGTGGCAAGACAACCATGCTGAATACCTTGGCTGGATTGGTCAAATGTAGCGGAGGGCGAATCATTTTAAATGGTAAAGATATCTCTAAATTTCCTCCGTTTGTAAGGTGTGGTCTGGGGATAGGAAGGACCTTCCAGGTGCCTCGCCCGTTTGAAAAAATGAGTGTTATGGAAAATGTTCTTGTGGCCACTGTGCATGGTGCAGGGCATAGCAAGAAGGAGGGTGAGAAACTTGCTTTTGAGGTTTTAGATAGAGTGGGTATGGCGGACAAGAAGAGCTTGAAAGCCGGGGAACTTACTCTTCTGGATCGTAAACGTCTAGAGATTGCCAGGGCTCTGGGAACTGAGCCTAAGCTGCTGCTTCTTGATGAGGTTGCTGCTGGACTGACTGAGCTAGAGGTTAGAGAAGTTATGGACCTGGTGGAGGAGCTTAAGAAAGAGAAGCTTACTATTGTATGGATAGAACATATTCTGGAGACTATGCTTAAGTCTGCAGACAGGCTTATGTGTATGGCGGAAGGAAAATGTGCCATAATCGGAAAGCCGAAGGAAGTAATAAAGTCAAAGATTGTTGAAGAACTGTATTTGGGAGTGAAGGAAGATGAGTGATACCATATTACAGCTTGAAAATGTCAGCGTTAAGTATGGCGATTTTACCGCCGTATCTAATGTGGATATGAGCTTTTATCGAGGTTCTATCATAGGACTGATCGGGACAAATGGAGCTGGCAAGACTTCGCTTATGAATGCAGCTATAGGTCTAACTCCTATAAGTAGTGGAAAGGTTCTTCTTGAGGGCGAAGATATTACAAACATGCCGGTGGAGAAGAAACTGGATAGGGGAATATGCCTGGTTCCTCAGGGTGGACACTGCTTTAATAGAATGTCCGTTCAGGATAATCTCCTTGTTCCACTTAAGAAGTCGCAGAATAAAAAAGAAAATCTGGAGAGAGTTTATGAACTCTTTCCGGTATTGAAAGAAAAGGCAGATGTGCCGGCGGGGAGCTTATCTGGTGGACAGAGGCAGATGGTGGCCATTGGAAGAGCACTTATGTCAAATCCAAAGATTATCTTGTTTGATGAATTGTCCCTGGGCCTTGCTCCAGTGGTAGTAAAAGATATCTATAGGACTATCAAAAAGATAAATGAAGAACAGGATACCACCATAATTCTGATAGAGCAGGATACCAGCCGTGTCCTTAGCATGAGCGATTATGCATACATCATGCTGAAGGGAGCAGTCGCTCTAGAAGGAGACGCCAACACCTTAGACCCCGAGCAAGTCAAAAAAGCGTATTTTGGAATCTGATAACACAGTGTCATAGGTCAAAAAGCGTTCTTGCTTGCAAGAAAAGCTTTTTGACCTCATGACACGCAGATTTCACGAGGAAGAAGCAGTTTTCGAAGAAAACTCGCGGAATCCGAGTGAAATCTAGGATTACGAGAGTTTCGGAGAAACGGAGTAATCCGTGTGTTATCAGAGGGGTAGATTGATAATCAGGATTACGAGAGTTTCGAAGAAACGGAGTAATCCGTGTGTTATCACATATATTTAATATTTTAGAGGATTTATAAAATGTACATCGTACAAGTACTAATAAATGGAATATTACTGGGTGGCATATATGCCGTTATAGGATTAGGAATGTCTTTGATCCTTGGTATAGTGAAGCTTACCAACCTGGCACACGGCGAGTATATCATAATGGGCGCATTTCTTTCGTCGATTTTATCAACAGCGCTGGGTATCGACCCGCTGCTTGCTATGATCGTTTCTGTGCCTATCATGTTCTTCTTTGGTTATGCCCTGCAAAGAGTGCTGATCAACCATGGGATGAAGAGGGGAGCTGAACCTGCCCTGTTGGTAACATTTGGTATATCCATTATCCTTAAGGATGGAATGCTCATGCTCTTTACACCTGATGCAAGACATGTGGCAACTTCTTACAGCAATAATGTTATAAGCATTGCCGGAATTGACATTTCCCTTTTAAATGTAATTCTGCTGGTGGTTAGTGCCGCAGTGATATTTATTCTTAAGGTATTTCTTGAGAAAACCTACACAGGTCGTGCCATAAGAGCTACCGCTGATGACACTGAAGCAGCAAGACTTTGTGGCATAAATGTAGGACATACATTTGCGATTGCTATGGGAATTGCATGTGCTACTTCTGCGATTGCAGGTACATGTGTGAGTATGAAATGGACCTTCTATCCAACCTCTGGTGGATATTATCTTCTGACTGCCTTTGTTGTGGTGGTTATAAGTGGACTTGGAGATATTAGAGGAACTCTTCTTGCGGGAGTTATGTTTGGACTTATGCAGGTTATAGGTGGCGCAAGCTATGGTCTTCTGATCAGCTATTTGTTCCTAATCGTGCTCTTGGTATTTAATCCAAGAGAGTTGATTGGTGGTGCCATTAGAAAGAGAAAATTAGCAGCTGGGGAGGTGCAGTCAAATGAAAAATAAGACGATAATCCTCCTGATAGCATATATAGTATTAGGTGCATTTTTATTTGTAGCAGGAGAGTTTGGGGTTATCTCAACAAATGCCATGAGATACCTGCTTCAGATATTTTTATATATCACCCTGGGTGAAATGTGGAACCTGCTCAGTGGATTTGCTGGTATGACGAGCTTGGGACAGCAGACTTATATTGGTCTAGCTGGATATAGTATTGCCATGGCCACAACAGTATATAAGATGCACTATGGAACAGGAATTCTTATTGGAACAGCTATATGTATCATAACTTCTAGTGTATTGGCGTTCCTTCTTCTTAAGATGGAAGGTATGTATTTCTCTATAACCACATGGGTTATTGCAGAGGCTCTTGGTACTTTCTTCCTTAGCTGGGGATATGTAGGTAAGGGAGCGGGAATGAATGTTTCTATATCTCCTTATCCAAGAACAGACGCTATCTATACCATGGCACTTATTTTATGCATGGTTACACTACTTATAGTATATTTGCTTCTTAACAGCAGGCTGGGTCTTGGTCTTGTTGCCATGAGAGATAACATTTCCGCTGCGGCATCCTTAGGTGTAAATATAAGACGCTCTAAGTTTGTTGTATATCTTATTGCGGCTATATTCACAGGACTGGCTGGTTCGATTTTATTTATCAATAAGGGTACAATCTATCCTGAGAGTGGTTTCAGTATTGGCTGGACCATCTCCATGGTATTTATAGTTATAATAGGTGGCTCCGGAACCTTTGAAGGTCCAATCATTGGTTCTGTGATATATGTTTTCCTCCAGGAGTTTCTGGCTCATTATCCTGGATGGTCAAATATCATTTTAGGTATAATAGCAATTGTTATAATTCTTTACATGCCTGAGGGCATTGTAGGGGCAGTGAAGAAAATCGCTGCAAAAAATCGCTGCAAAAATTCTAGAAAAGAAAGCGGTAAAAAACTAAATCTAGAAGATTGAAATCTAGAGAGAAA
>CAMNGU010000020.1 GCA_946538525.1 uncultured Lachnospiraceae bacterium | reverse complement strand
ATTGACCGTCCTGAGACTCAGTTCCCTGAAACGCAGGATATGTATGCTCAGGAAGTATATGATAAGGCTAAGAAAATGCTTCGTGATGATATGTCCAATGGAACATATATTCATGAAGATGCACCAGCATATTATATTTATGAACTTATTATGGATGGTCGTTCCCAGACAGGTATTGTTGCAGTAGTTTCTGTTGATGACTATATTGATGGAACAATCAAGAAGCATGAGAATACACTTGCTGCTAAGGAACAGGACCGTATAAATCATATCTGGAACTGTGGAGCACAGACAGGTCCTATCTTCCTTGCATATAGAGATAGAAGCGTTATTAATGAGATTGTAGCTAAGGTTAAGCAGGGTGAGAAAACTTATGGCTTTACTGCAGAGGATGGAATCACACATAATGTCTGGCTGATTGATAAGGCAGAGGATGTAGCAGCTATCAAGGCTGAATTTGATGCAGAGAATAGAATATATATCGCAGATGGACATCATAGAGCTGCATCAGCCGTAAAGGTTGGAATTAAGAAGAGAGAAGAGAATCCTGGATATACAGGAGATGAGGACTTTAACTTCTTTATGTCTGTTCTCTTCCCAGAGAGTGAACTTAAGATTCTTCCATATAACAGAGTAGTTAAGGATATAAATGGTCTCTCAAAGGATGAATATTTTGAAAAGATTGGAGCTATCTGTGATATCACAGAAGTTGCAGAGGCTTATCAGCCAGAAGCTAAGGGTGAGATAGGAATGTTCTTTGAAAATAAGTGGTATAAACTTACAGTAAAGGATTCATTTAAGTCTGATGACCCGGTAGCTGGTCTGGATGTTAGCATTCTTCAGGACAATATTCTTGGACCAATTCTTGGAATCGAGGATCCAAGAACAGATAAGAGAATTGATTTTGTTGGTGGAATTAGAGGGCTTGGAGAGTTAGAGAGAAGAGCAACATCAGATATGCAGCTTGCATTCTCTATGTATCCAACATCAATTAATGAACTCTTTGAAGTGGCAGATGCAGGACGTCTTATGCCACCTAAGTCAACATGGTTTGAGCCAAAGCTTAGAAGTGGTATCTTTATTCATGAGATATAGGAATATTTAGAAGGAATATTTAGAAAGAAAATTTAGAAAGAAAATTTAGAAAGAATATTTAGAAGAAATATTTAAAGGTAAAGGGGGTAGAATGATGAAAAGGGGATTGTTAAAAAAAATTTTTGCTACATTAATCGCGATTTTACTAGTTATTGGTTTTGTACCTAATAATGGTCTAAAAAAGGTTGAAGCTGCCGAAAAAACGATATATGCCAGTGAAATGAAAAAGGATGGCCCAAACATAACTTATACTGGTGATCTTGTTCTTGTTATGGATGAGGAGCTATATGTTAATTGTTTAGAGGTCAAAGGAAACCTGAAAATAAAAGGGAAGAAAAGATTATTTGCAGGTAAATATATTGCCGCTAGTGGTTCTTTTACAATGGAATCAGGCACTGATGTTGAGATTAATTACTTATGTCTGTCGACAAATGGAGATATAGTAATAGAAAATGGTGCAAATTTAAAAATTTATCTTGACTCTAACGGATCAATATATGGGGTGGATAGTGCAATTTATTCTCAAGGTGCGGACATAACGATTTCGGGTAATGTAACTATTACTTCTGCATACAGTGGTATTACGGCTAGTAGTACTGAAGAAGGAGGAACTCCTGGTACGATTACAATTAACGGTGGATGTACTAATGTTTCATGTTCTACATATGGATTGCAGGGAAATGTAAAAATCTCTGGAGGAGAAGTTGATGTAAAGGGTGATTTTGCTATTGATGCTGTTGATTTAAATATTTCAGGTGGAAAAGTTAAGGCATATGGACCTAAATTTGCAGCAATATATTCCGAGAAAACAACAACTATTTCAGGAGGTGAGATTGCTGCTGAATCAGGTTACAATGAAGCTATACTTGGAATGAAAGGATTAACTATATCTTCGCCATCAAAAATCGTTACACCAGAAGATGGATATGTGGATGTAGCTACAAATTATTATGGAGATGGATTTACAGTATTTGATTCAAATAAAGAAGTTGCTCAAAATGTTGTAATTAAAGAAGGCAAAAAAGTTGATCCTGAGGATCCAAATGGTGGAGAAGAAAATAACAACAGCAATAACAACAGCAATAACAACAATAATAACATAAATAATAACAACAATAGTAATAATAACAATAATAATACTAACAAAAATGACCAGCCTAAATATTCTAATGAGTGGATTAATGGAAAATGGTATGATGCCGACGGTAAGCAGACCTACGAAGCGACTCTTTCCTGGAAGAGTAATAGTACTGGCTGGTGGGTAGAGGATGATAGGGGCTGGTATCCTGTATCAAGTTGGCAGAGGATTGATGGTATCTGGTATTACTTTGGTGCATCAGGATATATGGCATCAAATGAATATGTGGATGGATATTGGCTGAACAGTGATGGTTCATGTTCTAATGACTACTACCTTACATGGAAGAGTAACAGCACAGGCTGGTGGGTGGAAGATAAGTCAGGTTGGTGGCCATCTTCACAGTGGCTAAAGATAGATGGAAGCTGGTACTACTTTGATGCATCTGGGTACATGGTAACACGTCAATATGTTGATGGTTACTGGATTGGAGCAAACGGAGTATGTAACTAGATTTATTAATTGGTTTACATAAAATAGTGTCGATGGGGACAGGTTAAAAATGCACCAAATGTGCATTTAGACTTGTCCCTGTTTGTATATTGGTTTACATAATTTTACTTTTTTTTACTTGCAGGATATGGCGTATTTGTTTATACTATAAGTTAGGTTTTTATCGGAATTTAGAAGAACGAGGATGAATTAATGACGAGAAGAAAAGCAGTATTTGCAATTAACTGGATGGAAGTCGAGGCTTTAACCAAAGCGAAGCATGATAATCCTCACCATATACTTGGAATACATGAGTGTATTGATGATGTTTTTGTAAATGTTTATCTTCCTGATGCGAAGGTAGTTAAGATAACAGATATTACTGAAGGTAAGACATATTCTCTTACATCTGAGAGATATGACGGTTTCTTTTCTATAAGAATTAAAGACAAGTCAGAGTTTGAATACAGAGTTAAGGCAAAATTCCTTGATGGACATGAGGAAACATTTATTGATCCTTATACATTTGATCCTGTTATTGATCCAATCGATATCAGCGAATTTAATGAAGGTCTCCATTATTCAATATATGAAAAGCTTGGTTCGCATCCTATGGAAGTGGATGGTGTTCTTGGTACGCTTTTTGCTGTATGGGCACCAAATGCTGAAAGGGTTTCAGTTGTAGGTAACTTCAATAACTGGGATGGTCGTCGTTATCAGATGAGAAAGCTTGATTATTCAGGTATATTTGAAATTTTCATTCCAGGAGATTTTGAGGATGAAATATACAAATATGAGATTCGTTCAAAGTCAGGCGAAGTCTTTATGAAGAGCGATCCATATGCAGTTTACTCTGAGATAAGACCTGCAAATGCTTCTCGTGTTACAAAGCTGGAATATAAGTGGAACGATGATGAGTGGATGGCCACTAGAGATAAGAAGGCTCTTATCAGCAAACCTATGAATGTATATGAAGTGCATCTTGGTTCCTGGAAGAGACCTGATGACGGAAGAGAGTTCCTGAATTATAAAGAGATTGCAAGAAAACTTGCTAAATATATGAAGGATATGGGCTATACACATGTAGAGCTTATGCCTATTATGGAGCATCCATATGACCCATCCTGGGGATATCAGGTTACAGGATATTATGCTCCAACTTCCAGATATGGAAAACCAACTGATTTCATGGATTTTGTGGATTATATGCATGAACAGGGGCTGGGAGTTATTATTGACTGGGTACCGGCTCATTTTCCTAAGGACGAACATGGACTTGGAAGATTTGATGGTACACCACTTTATGAAAATGCAGATCCTTTGAGGGGAGAGCATCCTCATTGGGGAACTTATATATTTGACTATGGTCGTAATGAAGTTCGTAACTTCCTTATTGCCAATGCTCTTTACTGGGCTGATAAGTACCATGTGGATGGAATAAGAATGGATGCAGTTGCTTCCATGCTTTATCTGGACTATGGACGCCAGGGCGGAGAGTGGAGACCGAATAAGTTTGGTGGAAATGAAAATCTTGAAGCTGTTGAATTCATCAAGGAACTGAGTATCAAGATGAATGAACTGTTCCCACAGGTTATGCTTATTGCGGAAGAGTCTACAGCATGGCCAATGATGACACATTCAGTGGAGAATGGTGGACTTGGCTTTGACTTCAAATGGAATATGGGCTGGATGAATGATTTCCTTAATTATATTAGTCTTGATCCACTTTATAGAAAGTATCACCATAATGAATTAACCTTCAGTATGGTATATGCATATAGTGAGAATTTCATTCTAGTGCTTTCACATGACGAGGTTGTTCATGAGAAGCGCTCAATGATAGAAAAGATGCCAGGAGGATATGAAGATAAGTTCTCAAATCTTCGTACAGCTTATGGCTTTATGGCTACACATCCTGGTAAGAAGCTTCTGTTCATGGGACAGGAATTTGCACAGATGAAGGAATTCAATGAGTCCGAAGAACTTGACTGGTCACTCTTTGAATTTGATGCACATAACTGTATTCGCGACTTTGTGAGGGAACTTAATAGTCTTTATCTTACAGAGCCGGCTCTTTACGAGAAGGATAATGATCCGGATGGATTTTCTTGGATAAGCGTAAATGATGCCAATCGTTCCATTGTCTCATTTGAGAGACGAGGAAATAAAGAAGAGGATACACTTCTTATCATCTGTAACTTTACTCCAATAGATGCTAAGAGTTACAAGCTTGCAGTTCCAACTGCTGGCAAGTGGAAGGAAATCTTCTCAAGTGATTTGGCAAAGTTTGGCGGTGAAGGTCATAATAATAAGGCTGTTAAGCAGTCAAAGGCTGGAAAAGTTGACGGCAGAGAGAACTATATTTCTATTACAGTGCCAGCACTTTCCATATCTGTATTTAAAAAGAAGTGATGGATAGGTTATAGGTTATAGTTTATCAAATACAATTTTAGATAATACGATTTTATCAAATATATGCCAGTATTCTGTAAAAAGAATACTGGTTTTTTGTTTTTTAGTGGGTCGGCGATTGTTGAAGTGAGGAAAGTGGTGCCAACTTGCTTTAATAAATTGATATGAGCACGGAGAAAATGAAGGTGTGGTGCCAACTTGTTTTGAAAAAATGATATGAGCACGGAGAAAATGAAGGTGTGGTGCCAACTTGCTTTGAAAATAGATATGAGCACATAAAAAACATGTTAGTTTACATAATACAAACTAGCTCTAAAACAGTGTGCATATATAGAAATAGTAAAGAAAGTTGGAACCCTGGTTTATAAAGTACCGTGCATATATCGCGTCACTAACAAACTTTGGCACCACTCATGCCAAAACCACCGTGCATATACCCGAAAACTAGAGCAAGTTGGCACCACATTTTTATAAAAAATACCTTATTCCCCCTCTTGACAGGTTTGATAGAATATATATTAGAGTAAATTTAAAAATGATTTTCAAATTTGTATATTTCTTAAATTATTAGGAGGAAAAAGGCATGACAAAGATTGATATTATATCTGGATTTCTTGGTGCCGGAAAGACGACACTTATTAAGAAGCTCATAAGCGAAGCTTTCAAAGATGAGCAGGTAGTTCTTATTGAAAATGAGTTCGGTGAGATAGGTATAGACGGAGGATTTCTTAAGGAAGCTGGAGTAAATATTACAGAGATGAACTCAGGTTGTATCTGCTGTTCACTTGTAGGTGACTTTGGCGAGGCATTAAAGCAGGTTGTAAATGATTATCACCCTGATAGAGTTATAATCGAGCCATCTGGAGTTGGTAAGCTCAGCGATGTTATCAAAGCTATTCAAAAAGCTGGAGAAAATGTTGAGATAGCGCTTAATAGTGCAACAACAGTAGTTGATGTAACTAAGGCTAAAATGTATATCAAGAACTTTGGTGAGTTCTTCCTGAATCAGATTGAGGCTTGTGGAACTGTAGTTCTCAGCCGTACTCAGAATACAACAGAGGATAAGCTTCTTGTAGCTGTAGATATGATCAAGGAGCATAATGCAGAAGCTAGAATAATCACAACTCCTTGGGATGATATTACAGGTGAGATAATACTTGATGCTATGGAACATAGTTCTTCTATAGAAGATATAATGAAGAATTTCAAATATGATCCAGCAGTAGATGATGAAGAACACCATCATCACCATCATCATGATCATGACGACCATGACGAGCATGAACATCACCATGACGATCATGACGAGCATGACCATGACGACCATGACCACGATCACGACGAGCATGATGAGCATGAGCATCACCATGACCATGACCACGACCATGACGAGCACGATCACGACGAGCATGAACATCATCATGAGCATCACTATGATGAGAATGGTGTTTGCAGCTGTGGACATCATCACCATCACCATGACGCTGATGAAGTATTTACAAGCTGGGGAAGAGAGACAGCACATAAATATAGTGCAGAAGAACTTAAGGCTATTCTTGATAAGCTTGCAGTTGAAGAAGATAATGAATTTGGTATAATCCTTCGTGCTAAGGGTATAGTTCCTGATAAGGATGGCAAGTGGCAGGAGTTCGACCTTGTTCCAGGTGAGTATGAAGTAAGAGATGGTTCGCCTGATTATACTGGTAAGCTCTGTGTTATTGGTAGCAAGTTGGATGAAGCTAAGATTGCAGAACTTTTTGGTCTGTAAGATGATTTGAGAGGATATAAAGATGAGAAATGAACCAAAAGAAATTCCAGTATATGTCTTTATGGGATTTCTCGGAAGTGGAAAGACTACATTTGCAATAGATACTTTGGTTAGACAGGGATTTACAGAGAGCACGCCAACACTTCTTATAGCTTTTGAAGATGGTGAAGTTGAGTATGATGTGAAAGAGCTTGAGGATGAGAATATCCACCTTGAGATAATTGAGGAAGAGGATTTTACATCAGAAAAACTTATGGAGCTTGGTAAAAAGTATAATCCTGAAAATGTAATGATTGAATATAATGGTATGTGGGAGCTGGACAGATTGTTCCAGATTAAGGTTCCAGCTGGCTGGACAGTTGTTCAGGTTATTTCCTTTGTTGATGCCACAACATTTGATCTCTATGTAAATAACATGAAGAAGATCATGATGGATCAGCTTAGAAATGCGGATATGGTCATCTTCAATCGTTGCGATAAGGATACAAAGACTGCAGAATATCGTCGTAGTATCAGAGCTGTAAATAGAAGAGCTCAGATTATCTTTGAGGATAAAGACGGTAAGCCGATGGATACTGAGGAAGAGGTAGTTCTTCCTTATGATATAGACAGCGATACCATAGAGTTAGGCGAAGAAGACTTCGGACTATTCTATGTGGATGCAGCTGATAATCCTGATAGGTATCTTGATAAGAAGATTAAGTTTAAGGCTCAGGCTCATAGACCTTCAAACTATAAGCCAAATGAGTTCGTTCCAGGTAGATTTGCTATGACCTGTTGCGCTGATGATGTTGCATTTATTGGTTTCAAGACTTACTACAAAGGCGCAAAGACTCTCAAGGATAGAGACTGGGTTATAGTTGAAGGAACTATCAAGAAGGAATTCTATCCAGAGTTTCAGGGAGAAGGACCGGTTATCTATGCAGATAGTGTATCTATGACAGGCCCGGCAGCTGATGACCTGGTATACTTCAATTACTAAATATTATTATCTAAAAGCTATTATTTCTAAAGGCTAAATCATAAGCTCAATAGAAATTTGTCGAAAGGCAGGTTTCTATCGGGCTTATTTTTATACATAAAATGGTTCACACATTAAAGGGTCCGCTTACATTAAAGGTTCCACTTGCATTAAAGGGTCCACTAAGGCTGGGCCTCGGCGCTATAGGTAAATAGTTACCTTTGTCAATTTTGAGAATGCTTGGATTTGTTGCTTATTTCACATTCCTTACACAGAACTTTAACATAACCATATATTTTCTTATTGCTATGCATTTATCTTAAGAATAGAATTAAAGAGGACGCTCCCGAGAGGCAGAGAGGAGCATTACAAATGTATAGTAAAATCATGAGTGGTACGGCTTTGGGAATAGACGGACTTCTTGTTTCTGTTGAAACGGATATAAGTCAAGGACTCCCAGGGCTCAGTTTAGTTGGTTATCTTGCATCCTCCGTGAAGGAGGCTGGGGAGCGTGTCAGGACGGCACTTCGGAATTCAGGATTCTTTTTTCCTCCCAGCAAGATAACTGTCAATTTGTCCCCTGCAGATATCCGTAAGGATGGCACCGGCTATGATCTGGCAATAGCGGTGGGGATTCTTATATCCATGGGGAAAATCATATTAAATGAAGAAATGAATAATGATCTTGCCAACACGCTTTTTATCGGTGAACTGGGACTTGATGGAAATATACTTCCCATCAAGGGTGTTCTTCCTATTGTAGATTACGCGGCGAAAATGGGTATAAAAAATGTGGTCCTTCCCAATGAGAATAAGGAAGAGGCTTCATTTGTGAAAGATATCAATCTGTTTCCTGTGGAGAGTCTCACGGAAATCATCAATATACTCTATATAGGACATTGGCCTGCCCCCTATGTTCCGGACGAGAGAGAGGGAACGGTGGTCACCACCCTGGATGACCTTTCTGATATCAAGGGGCAGGAACTGATGAAGCAGGGAGTGATCGTTGCGGTAGCTGGCTTTCACAACATTATCATGACTGGAGCAGCTGGGGCAGGTAAGTCGATGATCGCCAAATGTATTCCAGGGCTAATGCCCAGCCTTTCCTATGAAGAGAGTATGGAACTGACGAAGATATATAGTGTTGCCGGCCTTTTGGACAGTGACATGAGGTTTATCCATAGACGGCCTTTTCGCAGTCCCAGCCAGAATATTTCTCAAACAGCTATGATAGGAGGTGGGGCTATTCCAAAGCCGGGAGAAGTAAGTCTCGCCAATAGTGGAGTGCTGTTTTTAGATGAGTTTCCAGAGTTTTCCAGAAATGTACTTGAGAGCCTTAGACAGCCTATGGAGGATAAGAAGGTCAGTATATCCAGAGTGAAGGGGTCCTATACATTTCCGGCGAAGTTTATGCTGGTGAGTGCACGCAATAACTGTCCTTGCGGTTTTTACCCGGATAGGAGCAAATGTAAATGTAACGCAGGGGAGATATTTCGCTATCAGAGCCGCATAAGTCATCCCATTATGGATAGGATTGATATAAGGCTGGAGGTTAAGAGAGTGTCATTTGGAGAACTCTTTTCTGAGGAGCCGGGTCTTTCCACCAGGAAGGCGAGAGATATTATCATGAATGCCAGAGAAAGACAGAAATATAGATATAAAAATGAAAATTTCAGCTTTAATTCGGAGGTTCCTCAGGGAATGATAAATGAATATATTAAGCTTATGGATAGAGAACACCGTATATTGAAAGAGATTTTCGAGGAACAGGATATGTCCGCCAGAGGTTACTTCCGACTGCTTAAGCTCATTAGGACGATAGCGGATATTAATGACAGGGACGAGATAAAACTGTCAGATATTGAAGAAGCAATATTCTTCCGGAATGAATCCCAGACGAAAGGAGATTTCGTATGAACCTAGAAAATTTAGAGAAGACAGAATTTAGACAGATGAGACTGGCATATATGTGGCTGAATCATTTTAAGACTATGGGGCCAAATGACAGGAACAAACTGTTTGAACAATTCGGCTCGCCGCTTGAGATAATGGAGGCTATTTATAATAAGGAGCAGGTGCTTTCCGGGCTAGTGGAGGCGGATATTATAAAGGTAGAAACTAAGGAAGAAATACTGTCCAATAACCTGGATAGATGGTACACATGGCTAAATGAGAATATGGCCAGGACTAATATAAAATGTGTAACACCGGAGGAGCCGGATTACCCGGCAAGACTATATTATCTTCCGGATAGACCTGCCTGCATTTACTATAGAGGCGATATAGATATAGCAAATGAACCGGCTGCTATAGGAATAGTAGGGAGTCGGAGACCTACTAGTTACGGAGTGCTCGAAGCAGAGCTCTTCAGTTCTGATCTGGCATCTAGAGGGATTGTTATAGTCAGTGGAATGGCTTACGGTATAGATTCAAAAGCTCATAGGGGAGCGGTGGGGGTAGGAGGTAAAACCATTGCTGTTCTTGGAGGTGGAGTGGATATCTGTTATCCAAGAACAAATATGGATATTTACTTCGAAATGTGTGAGAAGCAGCTGGTGCTGTCAGAGTATGAGCCGGAGGTGGAACATATTTCGATTCATTTCCCTCAAAGGAACAGGATTATAAGTGGACTGTCTGACGGTATACTTCTGGTGGAGGCAGCGCTTCAGAGTGGAACTATGATCACAGCGGATAGGGCGCTCGAACAGGGAAGAACGGTATATGGCATTCCGGGCAGGGCTACGGATATAAATTCTAAAGGGGTACATAGGCTGATTAAGCAGGGGGCTATGCTGGTGGACTGTCCTCTGGATATAGTGGAGGACCTTTGCCAAAGTGGGATTATTAAAAAGAAGAGAAAAACTAGGCGGAAGAAGATTGGTGATGCACAGATGGAAAAATCTACACTTTCATCTCCAGTCAAATCTCCACTTTCCAGAGAAGAAGAAGCTATGCGTCAAAAGCTTGGTTATGAGCCTATCCATATTGATGACCTCATTCGTCAGAACGATATGAAGATCAGTGAGACGCTACATATAATGAAGAGTCTTGAGCGGAAGGGAGCGGTTAAATGCATTGAAAAAAGTTATTATGTTTTGGCCTTATGACAGCTGCGTTGGAGATGCCATTTCGAATAAAATCACAAATATTTCCTTGATTAGTAAAAAAATTTGGTGTATAGTAACAAATCAGTTGACAAGAAACATCAAAAAACTCATTTACGGAGGAGCAAATGGCAAAGAATCTTGTTATTGTGGAGTCGCCTACAAAGGCGCATACAATTAAAAAATTCCTAGGCAAGAATTACGAGGTTATTGCTTCGGAGGGGCATATTAGAGACCTTCCAAAGAGCAGTATGGGAATAGATAAGGAAAATGATTTCGAGCCTCATTATATAACAATAAGAGGAAAGGGCGAGCTTTTGAGTAAACTTAAGAAGGCTGCAAAGAAGGCAGACTTTATTTATCTCGCAACTGACCCGGACCGCGAAGGAGAAGCTATTTCGTATCATTTATCAGTTGCACTTAAGCTTGAAGAGAAAGACTTCAAGAGGATTGCATTTAATGAGATTACTAAGACAGCTGTTAAGAATTCAATAAAGAATGCCCGTAAGATTGATATGGATCTGGTTGATGCCCAGCAGGCTAGAAGAATTGTTGATAGACTTGTGGGATATGAGATCAGTCCACTTCTCTGGGAGAAGCTGGCAAAGAAGAGCCTTTCAGCAGGCCGTGTTCAGTCAGCGGTTCTAAAAATGATATCTGACAGAGAAAAAGAGATAGAGGAGTTCATTCCAAAGGAATACTGGACTATGGAGGCAAAGCTCCTTATCGCAGGAAATTCAGAAGTTACATTTGAATATAAGGGTGACATCGCAAATGCAAAAGAGGCCGAGGATCTTCGTAAGAAAATTCTGGCAGGTGATTTCATCGTTACTGACATCAAGACTTCATCAAGAAGTAAGAAGGCACCACTTCCATTTACAACAAGTACACTTCAGCAGACTGCATCAAGCAGAATTAACTTTTCAACCTCAAAGACTATGAGAGTTGCTCAGCAGCTGTATGAAGGTGTTGATATTAAGGGACAGGGTACAGTTGGTCTTATCACATACCTGAGAACTGATTCGACTCGTATCTCTGAGGAAGCAGATAAAAATGTGCGTGAATTTATCAGAGAGAAGTTCGGTGAGGAATATGAGGCTGAGGCTTCCGAGGATAAAAACGATAGCAAGGGCAAGAAGATTCAGGATGCTCATGAAGCTATCAGACCTACCAATATTCAGATTACACCTGATTCCTTGAAGGGACAAGTTTCAGCAGAGCAGTATAAGCTTTACAAACTGATCTACGAAAGATTTGTTGCCAGCAGAATGAAGCCGGCTCAGTATAGCATTTACTCAGTAACTGTTGATGCGTCAGGAGAGACATTTAAAGCTTCTACAAGTACTGTTGTGTTCCCTGGTTACCAGAGCATCTATGCTACTGAGGAAGATAAGGTTAAGAAGATTGCCAAACTGGAGTCTATTGAGAAGGATACTAAGCTGGAATGTTCAGATGTTAAAGCTATCCAGCATTTCACAGAGCCACCTGCTCATTTTACAGAATCCCTGCTGGTAAGAACTATGGAGGAAAATGGTATTGGCCGTCCTTCAACTTATGCGCCGACCATTTCGCTTCTGCTGAGTAGAAGATATATCGTAAAAGAACAAAAGAATATTTATATAACTGAGCTTGGACAGGCAGTAGATAATGTTATGGAGAAAGCATTTCCGGAAATCGTGGATGTAGAATTCACTGCCAATATGGAATCGCTTCTGGATGGTATCGGCGAAGGAATCTGCGACTGGAAAGTTGTAGTGAGAAACTTTTATCCTGACCTTGAAAATGCGCTTGTTCATGCAAAGGAAAATCTTGAGAGCATCAAGATTGCTGACGAGGTGAGTGATGAGATATGTGAGGACTGCGGAGTACATATGGTAATCAAGTATGGTTCCTATGGAAAGTTCCTTGGATGTCCAAACTTCCCTAATTGTAGAAATACAAAACAGTACTTTGAAAGAATCGGTGTTTCTTGTCCTGAATGCGGTGGAGATATCGTAAGAAAGGTTACAAAGAAAGGCCGCCCATTCTATGGATGTATCAACTATCCAGAGTGTGAGTTCGTTTCCTGGAACAGACTGGTTGATAAGAAATGTCCTGAATGTGGTAAGTACATGATCTACAAAGGCAAGAAGATTGTATGTTCTGATAAGGAATGCGGATATACTGAAAATGCACCTGAGCAGGATTAGAGTTTACAAAATTTAAATAATGCGGCGAGGCAGTTTTCTGTCTCGCTATTTTTACGGCTTGATGATTTTTTGATTGCATATTTTAGTAGGAAAAGTATGTATAAAAATGATGGCTTTAAGATGTGGTTTATGTTGTGCTTTAGACATTAAATAAATAACTGAGAATACTACATTTTGTATTGCTATCAATATAATTATATGATATTATGTAAATCGGTTTTTAACCGGAATATTTATTTGTGAGGGGATAATTATGAACGCTACAGTTATTATTTTGTTAATTATAGGTATTATAGCTATAGTTGTCAGCTTTGTACTTACACCAGATAAGCAGGAAGAAGAGGTTAATCCTAACATTCCTACTGAGCTTTCTGAAGCAGACAAGAAGCATCTCAACAAGTTAGTTGACAATCATACTAAGGAATACAGTAAGAACAAGGTTAAAGAGATTGTCAGTGGAACAATGAAAGAGACAATCGAGGCTGAGATTGGAAAGAGCGATAAGCAGATTCAGGAGAAGCTTGCAGCTCATATCGGAACAATTGATGAGAGAGCTACTGAAGATACTCAGAAGCTTGAGCAGTATTATAATGAAGTAACTGCTGACATTAACAGCAATAAGGCTGAACTTGAGGAGCTTCTTAAGAAGGTTTCTGACAAGGAAAAGGAAGTAAAGAAGTCACTTACAGTGATTGATGAGTATAAAGAAGGCCTTGATAAGCTTAAGGCTGAGATTACACAGCTGGATGCTCAGGTATCTGCAAAGAGAGATGAGGTAGAGAAGGGTACTATCGCTCCTCAGAAGCCAGTTAGCGTTTCTGATGCAGTAGAGCAGATTCCTTTCAATGCAGAGGGTGAGACTGAAGTGTTAAAAGGCCCTGTTATTAATGCAAGTGATCTTGAAGTAAAAGAAGATGCTAAAGAATCAGCTAATGTAGAAGCTGAAGAGAAAAATGAATCAAAGGGCTTCGGAAAAGGAAAGAAGAAGAGAGATAAGAAGAATAAGAAGAACAAGAATGCAAATAATTCTTCAAACGAATCTTCAAATGTTTCTTTAAAAAAAGAAGCTGAGAATGCTGAAGCAGGAAATACAGAAGAAGCAACAGAAGCAGCTGCAGAAGCAAGTGACGCAAGGAATAATTCAAACAACTCAAGTGTAGAGACTCCTGATCTGGATGAGATGCTCAGTGCAGAGGGCATCAGTCTTACAGAAGGCGACACTGTTGGAAACATCATGGAAATGTTCAATGCTGGTTTCAGTATCATTGAGATTTCCAAGGTCTTAGGAATTGGTGTTGGCGAGATAAAGGCCATTATAGACAAACAGCAGGGAGAGTAATCACATGAGAAAGAAAGATTTACTGAGAGGAATCGGTATAGGTATAATAATTGGTGCCGGCGTTATGTACGGTGCTTCAGCCACTCTGGGAAATACGTCTAATGTGGCTGCAGAGAGAGAAGCTGATGTAGAGGAAGATGATAAGGTTGAAGTAGCATCTGAGGCTGATACAGAAGAAGCGACAACAGAGGCTACAACAGAAGCTAAGAAAAAAGCTACTGAGGGAGAAGCTACTCCTAAGGCTGCAGCTGAAGAAACTACTACAGAAGCCACAACAGAAGCTACAACAGAGGCAACTACAGAGGCAACAACTGAAGCTACTACAGAGGCAACAACCGAAGCTACAACCGAAGCTACAACAGAGGCTAAAAAAGAAGAGAAGAAAGAAACAGCTGAAGCTGATAAGACAGACAACAAGACAGACAACAAGACCGAAGATAAAAAAGAAGATACTAAGCAGGACGGAACAACAGCTACTATAACAGTAACTACCGGAATGAACTCTGAAGATATCTCATCACTTCTTGAAAATGCAGGTCTTATAAAGTCAGCAACTGAGTTTAATGCATGGCTTATGTCAAAGGGCTATGATTCACAGCTTCATATTGGTACATTTGAGATTAAGAAGGGTTCTTCTAATGAAGAGATTGCAAAGGTGATCATGACTCAGGGCCAGTAAAATTCCTTCTATAAATAATTAATAATAAAAATATAATAAAAACTAATAAAAACCCCTTGCAATAGGGGTTTTATTATGCTATCATCACACTTGCGGCTTTAGGCCGTGTAGAATACATGTGGTTTTAAACGTATGGTGCTGCCGTGCTCAGTAAGCGCCTAAAGTAAAAGCTTATTGGCAGTTTAACGTGTTTAAAAGGAGCCACAGAAGAAAAAAACCAGGAGGTAATATTATGAGCGTTATTTCAATGAAACAGTTACTCGAGGCAGGTGTTCACTTTGGTCATCAGACAAGAAGATGGAACCCTAAGATGGATGAATTCATTTACACAGAGAGAAATGGTATTCATATCATCGATCTTCAGAAGACAGTAGGAAAGATGGATGAAGCTTACAAGGCTATCTTTGATGCTGTCGCAAATGGTGGTAAGGTTCTCTTCGTTGGTACAAAGAAGCAGGCTCAGGAGTCAATTCAGTCAGAAGCTGAGAGATGTGGAATGTACTTTGTAAACCAGAGATGGCTTGGTGGTATGCTTACAAACTTCAAGACAATTCAGTCAAGAATTGAGACACTTAAGAAGTACAAGAAGATGGAAGAAGATGGAACATTTGATGTACTTCCTAAGAAAGAAGTAGTTATGATCAAGAAGGAGATGGAGAAGCTCCAGAAGAACCTTGGTGGTATTGAAGAGATGAAGGAAATCCCAAGCATCATCTTCGTTGTTGACCCACACAAGGAAAGAATTTGTATTAGCGAGGCTCATAAGCTTGGAATCCCTATCGTAGGTATTGCTGATACAAACTGTGATCCAGATGATCTTGACTATGTAATTCCAGGAAATGATGATGCTATCCGTGCAGTAAAGCTTATTGTTTCAAAGCTTGCTGATGCTGTTATCGAGGCTCAGGAAGGTGCTACAGGTGAAGATGTAGCAGCTGAGGAAGCTGAAGGTGCAGTTGAGGAAGTTGCAGAGACAGCAGAAGACGCTGAGTAATTTTTTGGAAAAATCTAATATTAGGAGGACAAATAAATGGCTATTTCAGCAGCAGACGTAAAGAAATTAAGAGAAATGACAGGTGCTGGTATGATGGACTGTAAGAAGGCTCTTACAGAGACAGATGGCGATTTCGATGCAGCAGTAGATTTCCTTCGTAAGAAGGGTCTTGCTACAGCTGAGAAGAAGGCTGGAAGAATCGCAGCTGAAGGTATCGTAGCAACAGTTGTTTCTGATGATGATAAAACAGCAACAATTATCGAAGTTAACTCTGAGACAGACTTCGTAGCAAAGAATGAGAAGTTCCAGACATATGTAAATGGTCTTGCTACACAGATCAATGGTGGTGACTATGCAGATATGGCTGCATTCCTTGCTTCAACATCAGCTATCGATGGATCAGCTACAGTAGAAGATTATCATAAGTCAATGATCGCAACTATCGGTGAGAACCTTACAATTCGTAGATTTGAGAAGGTTACAGGCGATGTTGTAGTTTCATATATCCACATGGGTGGAAAGATTGGTGTTCTTGTAAATGCTTCATCAGACAAGAATACAGATGAGATCAAGGAAGCTATGAAGAACATTGCTATGCAGATCGCAGCTATGAACCCTTCATATGTAAAGAGAGATGAAATCTCAGCTGATCAGCTTGCAAAGGAGAAGGATATCATTATTGATAGCTCACTTGCAGATCCTGCTTCACTTCCAAAGCCAATCCTTAACGCAGTTATCGAGGAAGCTTTAGCTAACAATGCATGGAGTGATGAGGATAAGGCTGCTTACGAAGAGCAGAAGAACAACAAGTTCCTCTTCAACTTCCTTTCAGATGCAGCTGTACAGGCTCTTAGAGATATCGCTGCTTCTCATAAGGCTGAGTATCTTGAGAACAAGATCTTCGCTGGTCTTGTAGAGGGAAGATTCTCAAAGCATCTTAAGGAAATCTGCCTTGTAGATCAGACATATGTAAAGGCTGAGAATAAGGAAAATGTTGCACAGTATGTAGCACAGGTTGCTAAGGATAACGGTGCTAACTTCGAAATCAAGAGCTTCGTTCGTTTCGAGACAGGTGAAGGTCTTGAGAAGAAGAATGAAGACTTCGCAGCAGAAGTTGCAGCACAGATGGGTAAGTAATTAGTGATCATTTAATTATATGATTATTGATCCGCTAAGTGCTTAGCATAATAATGAACTTTAGAGTCAATGAAAGAAGGGCTTTGCGGCTCATTTCATTGACTCTTTTTTCTTTTGAAATATAGATAATGTCCTTTTGTAAATAGGAGTGAAAATGGAACTGAATTATAAAAAAATATTAGATGATGTTGGGATTAATGCGTTTTTAATAACTGATCCTTATAGCCTTAGATATTATACAGGATTCCGTGGCGGTGAAGGAGTGGCTCTTATAACTGATCATTATAGTTGTGTACTGATCACAGATTCCAGATATACGGAAGCTGCTGAAAAGGAATGTTATGATGGGTTTGTTGTTGAACAGTTTGACTCTAAGAGATCCAGATGCGATATATTAATGGATTATATTACTAACGATAGAGTTGGACTGCTGGGATTTGAGAATAAATCTATAAGTTATTATGAGTATCATCAATATAGTGAAATCCTTTGTAATAGTGCCAAGTATGATGCCTTGAAAGAAAAGCGTGAGTTTCATGATATCACCCTGAAGTTTGTTCCAATGGATGACGCCCTTCTTATTCCCAGACAGATTAAAACTCCTGAAGAGATAGAACTGCTGAGAGAGGCTGAGCATATCGGTGACCTGGCCTTTGAAGATATTCTTGGGATTCTGAAACCTGGAATGACAGAACTGGAGGTTGCTGCTGAACTGGAATACAGCATGAAGAAACATGGTGCAGAAGGTTTCTCATTTGACACAATAGCTGCTTCTGGTATGAATTCTTCCATGCCTCATGCTATACCTTCCAACAAGAAACTGGAGAAGGGCGACTTTCTTACCATGGATTTCGGCTGCAGATATCAGGGCTACTGTTCTGACATGACCAGAACTGTTTGTATTGGTAAGGCTAGTGATGAGCAAAAGAAGATCTATAATATCGTTCTTTCGGCGCAGCTGGCGGTTTTAGAGGCTGTTAAACCTGGTATGATGTGTAAGGATGTGGACAGGATTGCCAGAGATTATATTGCTAATCAGGGCTATGGAGATTACTTCGGCCATGGACTGGGCCATGGTGTGGGACTATATATCCACGAGTCTCCAGCTTTTAACACAAGGGATGAATCCATAGTTCATCCTGGTATGATCGAAACAGATGAACCTGGTATTTACCTGCCGGGCAAGTTTGGAGTCAGGATTGAGGATATGATCCTTATAACCGAAGATGGATGTGAGAGTCTGGCTAAATCTGAGAAGAATTTGATCGAGTTATAGTCCTGAAATCGGCACCTTGAAGTGCTTATATTATTCATGATGATAATTAATGATTGTTTGATTTTCATAAATAATTAAACTGATAGTTTAATATGTCAATAAATGCTACAAATCTTTGCAAAATACCTCGAAATCGCTTGATTTTTTTCGGTAATAGGATTATACTCTTTATGCTAATATATTTTAACTTGAGTGGGTTCGTAAATCGAATCCACTTTTCTTTATTCAATATAGGAGAGTTATGAAAAGACAGGATATTGAAGAGAAAACAAAGGAGCTTTTGAAGGACATAATTGAATCCGGAAATTATGATCTTTGGGATGTGGAATATGTCAAAGAAGGTTCTGAGAATTATTTAAGGGTTTATGTTGATAAAGAGGGTGGCATCATGATAGACGACTGTGTTCAGATCAGCAGAGCTCTGGAGGAAAAGTTAGATGCAGAAGACTTCATCGAGGATCAATATATCTTTGAGGTAAGCTCACCGGGGCTTACAAGGAAGCTGAAGAGAGAGTCCGACTATGAACGAAGCATCGGAAAGCTGCTCCACATAAAACTGTATAAGGCAGAGAATGGAGCAAAGGAACACATAGGTAGGTTGAAAGAGTTCGATACAGAATCATTGGTACTTAGTATCGACGAAGAGGATGTAACATTTAACAGAGATAATATTTCAAGTGCGAGGTATGAATATGAAGAAAAAGGAATCTAACAAAGACGGCGAAATGGCAAATGTAATTGCTGCCCTTAATCAGCTTGAGACTGAGAAGGGAATTGACAAAATGCTTATCATTGCTGATATCGAGAAGGCTATCGCATCAGCTTGTGAGAATTATTTTGGTAAGGATACTGTTAAGGTTAATATGGACCCTGAGACAGGAGCACTCAGCGTAAGAGCTCCAAAGCAGGTGGTTGATAAGATCCTTGATGTAAATACAGATATCCTCCTTGAGGATGCTAAGCATATCGATCCAGATATCGAGCTTGGTGATCTTCTTGAATGTGATGTAAATACTCTGGACTTCGGTCGTATTGCAGCACAGAAGGCAAGAGGAATCATCCTTCAGGGACTTAAGGAAAATGAGAGAAAGGCAATGTTCGATCATTTCAAGGCTCTTGAGGGAACAATCGTTAAGGGTAAGGTTGTTAGTATCAACAAGGATAAGAACAACAATAGGAAGAATGATAGTATCAGCGTTAACCTTGAAGATAAGCTGGATGTTCCACTTAGAAGCAAGGAGATGATTCCTGGAGAAAACTACGCAGTTGGAGCAGATATAAATGTCCTTATTCTCAGTGTAGAGGATAACAAGGATAAGAAAGATAAGAAGAAAGACAAGAAGGATAAGAAGGACAAGAAAGAAAAGTCTGGATTCCATGTTGTTATAACAAGATCACAGCCTGAGTTCGTTATCCGCCTCTTCGAGCAGGAAGTTGAGGAAATGAATGACGGAACGGTTGAGGTAATGAGTATCTCAAGAGAAGCTGGTTCTCGTTCAAAGCTGGCTGTATGGTCAAATGATGAAGATGTAGATGCTGTTGGTGCATGTGTAGGTGTTAACAGCACAAGAATCAACAATGTTGTTTCTGAACTTGGAGATGAGAAGATCGATGTAATCGAGTGGAATGAAGATGATGCAATCTTTATTGAAAATGCACTTCGTCCAGCTCCAGTAGTTTCAGTAACTGTTGATACAGAAGAAAGAACAGCAAGAGTAATTGTTCCTGATGATAAATTATCACTGGCTATTGGCCGTGAAGGACAGAATGCTCGTCTTGCAGCAAGACTTACAGACTACAAGATTGATATCAAGAGTGAAAGCCAGGCTGCTAATGAAGAGTATGATGATGATTACGATGATGAGATGGCAGACGAAGTCACAGATGAGATGGTAGATGCTGCTGTTGAAGAATATGAAGCAGATGCCGAAAGCAGTGTTGCTAATGACGATGATAACACTGATGCTGCTGATTCTAGTGCTTCAGATGATGAATCAGGCGACGAGGAATAATTTATAGCAGTTAAGTATCAAGGAGATAATTTGAGTACCAAAAAGAAAAATGTTGGCCGTGTGCCACTTCGCGAATGTGTTTGCTGCGGTAGTAAGAATGCAAAGGGTGATATGACCCGGATTGTTCTTTCTGGCAGAAATACCGAGGTTGAAGGTGTTGTTAAGGATGACACCGGTAAGCAAAAAGGTAGAGGGGCGTACATTTGCAAAAAAGATAAATGTATCGCAAAGGCTCTAGAGGATGGACTTATTGATGAGTCTACCTATGAGCTCTGCGTAGAAGAGTGCATTAGATATAAAAAGGGACTTATCCCTATAGCCATGAAAGCAGGAAAGCTTGCAGCTGGCGAATATCAATGTGAGGAAAGCATACAAAAGCAGGAAGCGTATTTCGTGATAATAGCTCAAGATGCTTCTGATAATACAAGGAAGAAATTTGAAGACAAATGTAAATATAGAAATATCCCGTATGTAACATTTGGTCTTAAGGAAGATCTTGGTGACCTGATAGGAAAGGCCGAGAGATCAGTGATTGCTATAAAGGATGAGCAGTTAGGTAATCAGTTTATTAATCGTTTTGGAGGTAATGAATGAGCACAGATAAAGAATTGAATTTTTTGGAAGTCTACAAGGAAATAAGGGCAAAATATGAAAGTGACTTAAAGTCTCCTCCTGCTCTGATTGAAAAGATGAAGGAAATGGGATTTGAGAAGGAAGAGCTTAGCAAGATTAAGGCTTCAAAGACTCTTTCCCTGGATCAGTATAAAAAGCTTGTTGGCCACTATACCAATAAGAATAAGAAGAGTTCAGCATCTTCTGAGAAGAGAGATGACAAGAAGGCGTCTGCAGCAAAGCCAGCTAAGAAGGCATCTGCATCTAAGACAAGCTCTACATCAAGTCGTAAGGGTGGAAATCCAAGACGAGGAGAGGGTCCTAAGGCTAGACCATTAGGAAAGAAGCCTGCTGTTAAAGCTGAAGAAGAGAAGAAGGTTGTAGCTCAGCCAGCTGAGGAAGAAGAAAAGAAGACAGTTGCAGTAGAAACTGCAAATGTTACTGAGGCCGTTGAGACAGCTAAGACAGTAGAGGCTGCTAAAGAGGTTAAGGCTAAAGAAACTGCAGAAGTAAAGGCTGAAGCAGAGGTAAAGGCAGAGGCTAAGACAGAAACTGGCAGTACTGAAGAAACAAAAGCAGCTGACGAGAAATCTACAGAGGCTGCAAAGACAGAAGAAACTACTGTAGAAGCTGCAAGTGCTGAAAATAAAGATTCTGATAAGGCTGATGATAAGTCTGCAGAAAAAGAGTCTGATAAAAATGCAACAGTAGAGGCAGAAAAGGCTCCAGAGAAGAAAGAGAAAATATTTGTCAAATTCCCAGAGGAGAAGCCATCTTCAAAGACATCAAGAGGTGGTAAATCTGGTGATGACAGAAGAAATGATAGAAGAGGCGATAAGAGGGATGATAAATCCTTCAAGGGTGGCTCAAAGCCAGGTGCCAGAACTAATGATAAGGGCGACAGATTTGATAAATCTGATAAGAATTCTGACAGAAACGCAGATAGAAATGCTGATAGAAGACCACGCCCAGCTAAATCAGATGCTGCTGAGGTACCAGTAGAGAATAAGAAGTCCTCTAGCAGAAAGGGCGATAAGTCCAGAGATAAAGAGAAAGAAGAAAGAAGAGAAAACAGAGAATCTCGTAGCGGAAGACGTGAGGATAAGAGATCAAAGAAGAATGATCTTAGAAACATGGACGATATGGGCGGCGAGAGAAGAAAGAAGCAGCCAAAGAAGCAGGAGAAGAAGGAAGAGATTGTTATAAAGACAGTTACACTTCCAGAAGTCCTTACAATTGGCGAGTTTGCTGCTAAGATTAAGCAGCCTGTTGGTGCTCTTCTTAAGAAACTCTTCCTTGAAGGCCGTATGGTTACAGTAAATACTGATATTACTTACGAAGAAGCTGAATTGATGGCTCTTGAGTATAATATCATCTGCGAGCCTGAAGAGAAGATCGATATAGTAGAAGAAGCTCTTAAGGATGTTGAGGATCCAGAAGATTCACTTGAGACAAGACCACCTGTAGTCTGTGTTATGGGTCATGTCGATCATGGTAAGACTTCACTCCTCGATGCTATCCGTAAGACAAGTGTTACTGACGGTGAGGCCGGTGGTATCACACAGCACATTGGTGCTTACACAGTAAAGGTAAATGATAGAGCTATCACATTCCTTGATACACCTGGACACGAAGCATTTACAGCTATGCGTCTTCGTGGTGCTATGGCTACAGATATTGCTATCCTTGTAGTTGCTGCAGATGATGGTGTTATGCCACAGACAGTAGAAGCTATCAATCATGCAAAGGCAGCAGGAATTGAGATTATCGTAGCTGTAAATAAGATTGATAAGCCAGGCGCAAATGTAGAAAGAGTTATGCAGGAGCTGACAGAGTATGATCTTATCTCTGAAGATTGGGGTGGTAATACAATATTCTGCCCAGTATCAGCTAAGTCACATGAAGGTATTGATAACCTTCTTGAGATGATCCTTCTTACTAGTGATATTCTTGAGCTTAAGGCTAATCCAAACCGTAAGGCTAGAGGTCTTGTTATCGAAGCTAAGAAAGATAAGGGCCGTGGAGCTGTTGCAACGCTTCTTGTACAGAAGGGAACACTTAAGGTTGGAGATTTCATCGCTATTGGAGAGACTCATGGTAGAGTTAGAGCGATGCTTAGTGATAAACAGAAAGAACTTAAGAAGGCTACACCTTCAATGCCAGTAGAGATTACAGGTCTTCCTGAAGTTCCAAATACAGGAGAGACATTTATCGCTACAGATAATGAGAAGGAAGCAAGAAATATCAGTAATGCATTCATTACAAGAAATAAGGAGAACCTTATTGCTGAGACAAAGGCTAAGATGTCACTGGATGATATCTTTAGTCAGATGCAGGAAGGAACTCTTAAAGAGCTTAATATCATTATCAAGGCCGATGTTCAGGGTTCTGTAGAAGCTCTGAAGCAGAGTCTGCTGAAGCTCAGCAACGAAGAAATACTTATCAAATGTATTCACTCCGGTGTTGGTGCAATCAATGAGAGCGATGTAAACCTTGCAGCTGCATCAGGTGCTATAATCATTGGTTTCAATGTTAGACCAGAACCTATGGCTAAGCAGCTTTCTGATTCAGAGAAGGTTGATATTAGACTTTATAGCGTAATCTACAACGCTATCGATGATATAACAGCAGCTATGAAGGGTATGCTTGATCCTATCTATGAGGAGAAAGTTATCGGTAAGGGTACAATCCTTCAGCTCTTCAGATCATCAAGTGCTGGAACAATCGCTGGTGTTCGTGTAGATGATGGATCTATCGAGAGAAATGCTTCTGCTAGAATCACAAGAGGTAAGGATCTTATCTGGGATGGAAAGATTGCTTCTCTTAAGAGATTCAAGGATGAGGTTAAGGAAGTTAAAGCCGGCTACGAGTGTGGTATGGTATTTGAGGAATTCAACGACCTTCAGGAGCAGGATGTAATCGAAGTTTATAAGATGGTTGAAATACCTAGAGACTAAATATAAAGGAAATTTATGAAGAAAAATAATTCAAGAGGTTCCAGGATCAATAGTGATGTACAGAGAGTCATCAGTCATGTTATCGAATTTGAGATAAAGGATCCAAGAGTTAATTCTCTGGTTTCAGTATCAAAGGTTGAAGTAACAAATGATCTTAAGGAATGTAAATGTTATATATCAGTTCTTGGAGACCAGGAATCTGGACAGAAGACTATTGAAGGTCTTAACAGCGCTAAGGGTTTTGTAAGAAAGAGACTTGCAGAATCTCTGAATATGCGTAATACACCAGAAGTTAGATTTATCTTGGATGATTCAATTGCATATGGTGTAATGATGTCCAAGAAGATTGATGATATAGTAGGAAGCAGTTCATCAGAAGATGAGGATGAGTAAAACCTTTCGATATAGAATGTAGTATATTATATGAACATAGAGTAAGGTATTACATTACTGGTTAAAGAAGGGAGATTATAGTGGCAGGGGATATAGTTAAGAAATCAAAGAAGCTTCACCAGATGATATCATCAGCCAAGAAGATAGCTATTCTTGGCCATATTCGTCCGGATGGAGACTGTGTTGGTTCTACTTTAGCAATGTACAATTACATAACCGAAAACTATAAAGATAAGTCAGTTAAGGTATATCTTGGTGAGTTTGCTGATTCATTTAAGATTTTAAGTGGTAGTGACCAAATTCAGCATGAGCCAACAAATGAAGGACATGACCTTGCAATATCCTTGGATGTTTCCAGTCTGGACAGATTCGGAGAATTCCTCGATATCTTTAATAATGCTATCTCAACAGTGTGTATTGATCATCATGTGAGCAATCCGGGCTTTGGGGATTTATGTTATGTGTCAGCAGGTCGTTCAAGCGCATGTGAGACAATGTGTGACCTGATAGATATGGATAAGGTCAGCCTTAAAACTGCTGAATGTCTGTATCTTGGTATTATCCATGATACAGGTGTGTTTAAGTATAACAGTACTAACAGACTTACCATGGAAATTGCCGGACAGCTTCTTGAGAAGGGGGTTCAGGCAGATAAGTTCATAGATGGAACATTTTACAAGAAGTCTTATAAGCAGAACCTGCTTATGGCAAAGGTTGTTCTTGAGTCCCGTCTTCATTTAGGCGGACAAGTCATCTCAGGACTTATCACCAGGGATATGTTTAAGGAATTAAAATGTACCGGTCTGGATACAGATGGTATCGTAGAGCAGCTTAGACTTACAGAAGGAGTTGAGGTTGCCATATTCACATATCATCTATCTAGAAAAACATATAAATACAGTTTGAGAGCTAAGTCATATGTCGATGTAAGTAAGATTGCTCAGTCATTTGGCGGTGGCGGACATGTGATGGCTGCTGGCTTTGAGAGTTCAGAAAAATATGAAAAGGTACTCGAGAAGATAGTGGCTATGGTTGGAGAACAGTTGAAATAAATGCAAAATGATTTTAATGGAATCGTAAATGTCTTTAAGGAACAGGACTTCACTTCCCACGATGTTGTGGCGAAGATGAGAGGCATTTATGGACAGAAGAAGATAGGACATACAGGAACGCTGGATCCAATGGCAGAAGGCGTTTTAATTGTGTGTCTGGGACAGGCTACAAAACTTGCGGATATTCTTATATCCAAGAATAAAACCTATATAGCTAAGATGAAGCTGGGGTTCACCTCCAATACAGATGATACCACAGGTGAGATGGTACCAGTCATTATTGAGGATGAACTGGCATCGGATTCATTTGAGAATATAAAGTCTAAGCTTATAGAAGTCTTCCAGAGTTTTCTCGGTGACTCCATGCAGATACCACCCATGTACTCGGCTATAAAGGTAAATGGCAAGAAACTCTATGAGTATGCTCGTGCGGGTATTACCATAGAAAGAGAGCCGAGACCAATAAGTATATATAAGCTTGAGCTTAAAGATATCGATACTGAAAGTCGAGAGATTTCATTTGAAGTAGAATGCTCCAAGGGTACATATATCCGTGCACTTATCAGGGATATAGGCGAAAAGCTGGGAACTGGTGCGGTGATGTCAGGGCTCCTTCGAAATGAGGTTAATGGCATTTACGCTGAGAATGGATACAGATTATCTGACCTTCAGGAGCTTAAGGAGCAGGGAAGACTTAGTGAGTCCTTACTTCCTATGGATGAAATCCTTAAGAGCTTTCCAAGAGTCAGCATAAATGAAACAGGTCTTAAATATCTTCAAAATGGAAATAGGCTTATGTATTCAAATTTTGAGGATGATGAACATTTGAAGCATTGGTCGGATAAACTGGAAAATGCTGAGTTCATCAGGATTTATCTGGCGGATCAGCTGAAGGCTCTATATAAATTTGATAAAGAAAAAAACGATTATAAGGTTTTTAAAATGCTATGAAAGCATCTGGAATAGTTGCAGATTCCGTAAATGGACATCAGAAAAATTTAAAGAATAATCCACCTACAGCACTTACTATCGGAAAGTTTGATGGTTTTCATCTCGGTCATCAGGTTCTCTTAGACGATATTATAAAAGAGAGCAATGCCAAAGGTTATAGAAGTGTTTGTCTAAAGATAGTTACTAAAGATTCTGGAATATTTTCAAAAGAAGATTCAATCTTTACAGAGGTTGATGACAAATTCTTTTTTCGGAATTTAAATAAAAAACTAAATTGTTTATTAGATGATAAACAGAATAATATTCAAAATAATATGACAAGCAGCAGGGCTGAGGTTACTCTGGATTATCTTTGTCTGGATGATATCTGTAGCATGACACCTGAAGAATTCGTAAAAGATATTCTGGTTGAAAGATATAATGTAAAATTTATATCCGTTGGACAGGATTTTAGATTCGGAGCAAAGCGCTCAGGTGATGTTAATATCCTTAAAGAACTGGGACGAAAGTACGGATTCCAGTGCAGCATACATGAGAAACTCTGTCAGGGAAGTGAGGTCGTTAGCTCCTCCAGAATCAGACAGAATCTGGCTGAAGGTAATATAGAAAAGGTAAATGAACTTCTGGGCAGAGATTACAGTGTTCTCGGTGATGTTGAAGCAGGCAAACAGCTTGGAAGGACATTTGGATATCCTACCATCAATGTAAGCTATGAAAAAGGTCGTTTGCTTCCAAGATTTGGAGTTTATGCCAGTAAGGTGAAGATATTTGGTTCTGGCAGTGAGCCGGAAGAATATAAAGGTATTACAAATATAGGAATAAGACCATCTGTGGATGATGGAGATATTCCAACAGTAGAAACATTTATACTTGATTATAGTGGCGAAGAGATATATGCAAGACGGGTGTTGATTGAACTGGAGCATTTTGTCAGACCTGAAAAGAAATTCGCTTCATTAGACGAGTTGACGAAGCAGATTGCTCTTGACATAGAAAGTGTCAAGTCCAACATAAAGCACCAGTAGCTCAGTGGATAGAGCAATGGCCTCCGGAGCCATGTGCGTGGGTTCGATTCCCGTCTGGTGCAAATTAAAGTAGATTTCTTGGATAATCAGGGAATCGAACAGCGAGACCGAAAATACGAAGTATTTGAGAGAAAGACTCAGTGAGTCTTTCGTGTCGAAGCCGGCCTGAAAGGCGACTGTGTCGCCGGCGGGATTCCCGTCTGGTGCAAATTATAGTAGATTTCTTGGATAATCAGGGAATCGATATATTTTTCTTTTTTACAGAAAGTGAGGTTTTAGAGTATGGCACGAAATAGAGCTAAAGAAGTAAAATTGAAGAAGATGCTCATAGCTATATGGGCAGTATTCATTATTGTTCTTGTTTTATTTGGCCTTATGGTTTACAAGAAGAGGGATGTTGTAGAGCAGGATTTATCATTTACTACAAGATTCTCATATCAGACAAATGCAAATCCCGACATCAATGCTCTTATGATAACTTATCTTAGTGCAATGGCTGCAAGTGATCAGGATACACTTAAGAGTTGTGTTACAGATCCTAGTCAGTTTGACAATATGGCAACAGTACAGAGCCAGTCTAAGATCATCACTACTTATAGTAATATTAACTGCTACACAGTAGAGGGAATGGATGAGAATTCTACACTCTGTTATGTTGTAGCTAACATTTCCATCGTAAGCGTAGAGTCTACACCACTTGATATCATGGGACCTTTCTATGTAGTAAAGAAGGGTAACAATTATCTTATTGATAACTCAATGCTTGGAAATGAAGTAAATGACTACATCGAAAAGGTCAATAGAACTACAGATATTCAGGACCTTTACAAGGTGGTTAAGGAAAATGAAGAACAGTGCGCTGCGCAGGATCCGGCATTTAAGGAGTTCCTGGATCGTCTGAACAACTAACACGAAACTTAAAAGGGGGTAATTGATATGCCATTTATTGATTCAAAGATTACATTAAAAGTAAGCGATGAGAAGAAAGAAGCTATCAAGGCAAAGCTTGGGGAGGCTGCATCAATCATTGGTAAGCCGGAAAGATTTGTTATGATCGGTTTTGATGATGAGTATACATTATATTTTGCAGGAAATAAGATGGAGAAGGCTGCTTATGTATCAGTAGATATCTTCGGTGGTTCTAATTCACCTGCCAGCGATGCTATGACAGCTAAGATTTGTGAAATCTATGAAGAGGAGCTTGGGATTCCAGCAAGTAATATCTATGTAGAATATAGATCTACAACAGATTGGGGCTGGAACGGTGGAAACTTCTAAAAAAAAGATATAAAATATAAAAACAAAAAGAGATTGATGACAGATATAGTTCATCAATCTCTTTTTGTATATAAGTATTATTTATTTGGATTTTTTTATTAGATATATTATACGAAATATTAGTTATTATCGTTCTTACCAGATTCCTTACCGTCTTCATCGTCAAGGTTCACATTATTAAGCACTGATATGTCAATTCCTCTTGGCTGAACAGGAGTGGAGAAGACAATCTGTGTTTCTGTCTTTCCATAAGTCTGCAGCTTTCCGATAAATATATCCAGTTCCTGAGTGCTAGGGAAGCAAACTTTTATGAGCATTGAATATGTTCCGGTAACACAGTTGCATTCAAGAACATTTGGGCAAGCATCTATAAATGGATAGAACTCAGCTTTCTGATGTGGTTCAAGTGTAAGGTTGATGAAAGCTGTAATATGATATCCTAGTGAAACAGGATCAAGAGTTGCATGATATCCTGTAAGGATTCCCTGTTTCTCAAGTCTTTCGATTCTTGCAGATACAGCAGGAGATGAAAGGAATACCTTCTCGGCAAGATACTTAAGAGGATATCTTGCATTTTCCTGCAGTAATGAAATCAGTTTATAATCTATTTTATCCATGACAATTCTCCATTCAAAATGAATTACCTTTGCATTATAAACCTTTATATTTATAAAATCCACTACTATTTTAATTATTTTAAGTTTTATATATATAATTATTAATAATTTTAAGGAAAACATATAAAAATTGGGCACTTTTTTAAAAATATGACTATATTTTCTTTACTTATAAATATCTCATTTCTTGAAAAAAAGGGCTGAAAATGGTATATTGTAGGTTGGCAATTTTGATAGAGATTAATGTATTTAGAAGTAAGAATAGAAAGAGATTTGGTATAAGTTTTGGAAAAAAATATAGACGGTATTCGTATAAATAAATATTTAAGTCAGGCTGGTGTTCTTTCTCGTCGTAAGGCTGATGAAGCCATCGAGCGTGGTGAGATAAGGATAAATGGAATTCTAGCCACCAATGGTGACAGGGTTATGCCTGGCGATGAAGTTACATATAAGGGAAGTCCTGTATCTGTAGAAGAGGTTGAGAGAGTCATCCTTGCTTACAATAAACCACTTGGACTTGTATGTACTTCCAAAGAAGCAGATAAGGATAGTATCTTCCGCAAGATAGATTATCCGGACATGCTTTACTATGTAGGAAGACTTGATAAGAATTCTCAAGGGTTGGTACTTCTTACCAATGATGGCGAACTGGCTAACCATATTCAAAAAGCCAGAAATAATCACGAGAAGGAATATGTGGTAAGAGTCAATAGGAGTATCGATGAAAACTTCGTCAAAGGTATGATGTCAGGTATACCACTTCAGATAGATCCTAATGATGAAGACAGTGGAACTCGTGTTACCAAGAAATGTGAAGTAATCCAAACCGGTAAGAACACATTTCGCATCATCCTTACAGAAGGAATGAACCGACAGGTTAGACGAATGTGCGAATATTTCGGATACAGAGTTGTATTCCTGAAGCGTGTTAGGGTCATGAATATTGGACTTGGAAATCTAGGTGTAGGTGAATATAGAAAGCTTACGAAGAACGAAGAGAAGACCTTGCGTGACCTGTGTAAATAAAGATGTAATTATTTCAAGGAGTAGTTTCTTGGTATAGTAATTATCGGATATAGAATTTATATATAATGAAAAGATTATTCATATAATAGTTTGTGGTTCGTATAGTAATATAATGACATAAGTGTCAAAAGTCAAAATGCGTTCCTGCTTGCAGGAAAAGCATGTT
>CAMNGU010000019.1 GCA_946538525.1 uncultured Lachnospiraceae bacterium | reverse complement strand
ATCCGTATGTCATATGGTGTCAAAAGGTACTTTTGACACCCACATCATTATATAAATAAACCAAAATGAAAACAAGACAGAAGTTATACTCCTGCCTTGTGCTCCCCCACCAAACGATTTTTTTAAGCTCTTGGATGAGCTTTATCGTAAACTTCTTTTAATTTACTGGACTTTCCTTTGAGATAAATCTGCGTTGTAGAAATATCTGAATGCCCAAGCATTTCCTGCAGACTTGCTAAATCCGCACCATTTATAACCATATGTGTAGCAAATGAATGTCTTATCATATGAGGAGTGATATCCTTCTCAATACCGGCTTTCTTCGCATAAGACTTAAGAACTTTCCAAAATCCCTGTCTCGACATCATATCACCTTTTACATTTGTAAAAAGATATTCCGAGTCAGCACACATATTAGGTCTAATATCATTTATATACTTACTAAGCGCATGCTTAGCCGCATTTTCAATAGGAATAATTCTGCTCTTTGTTCTATCATGACACTCAATATAACTGAGCTGAAGATTTAGATCAGAAACTTTTAATGAAATAAGCTCTGAAACTCTAAGACCGGTTGCATATAAAAGTTCAAGCATCGCCTTATCTCTAATCTCCTTAGGCGAATCACCAGATGGCTGATCCAGCAATAAATTCACCTCTTCAATAGTAAGAGTTTCGGGTGTTTTCTTCTCAACCTTTGGAGGTTTAAGTCCATCAGTCGGATTACCTGTCACTTTCCCCTGTTCAAGCAGATAGATAAAGAATGACCTGATACTAGCTATACTTCTTGAAACAGTAGCCGAACTCTTCTTCTCGTCTTCCATATGTAGAACATACGAACGAAGAAGGGTAGAATTCACATCCTTGACCTCTGTGACTCCATTACTCTTAAGGAAGTCAGACATCTTTGTGAGGTCGCGTCTGTAGGACTGAACAGTATTAAGACTACTCTTCTTTACAGTATTAAGGTATTCTATGTAATTTTCAATCTCGCGTTCCACTATAACCTTACCCACCAATATTCTTCTATCAACAAGGCATGTTGCCAAAAAAACATGTGTAACAAACTTTTACCAAGATTTACATAATTGTTACAAAGCGATAGTGATATTAGTATAGTTATTTATTTACATAAAATCAACAATAATTTTTTATGGTAATCTGCGTGCGCCCTTTATTTTAGGGAGTTTTACGCAAAATAAAGTGGTGACATAATACCGTCACCACTAAATCTTGTGGAAAACTTTTTTCAATTTTTTTTCGTAATTTGGTTACCTTTTTAACATAAAACTTATTAACAATTAATTATGTTTATTACATAACATATAATACATTATGGAAATTATAGTTTTACTATCCACTATTTTCCCGTTTTTGATATAATCCATAGCCTCATCAGGAGTAATCCTTATAATCTCAATATATTCATCCGAATCTCGATTTAGTACCCCTTCTTTTAATTCAGTACCTATATAGATAGCCGTTTTCTCACTAAAAAGTCCTATAGATGCAACTATATAGTTTACAAAAGTAAGCTTTGTAGGAATCAGCCCAGTCTCTTCTTCAGCTTCTCTTATGGCACATTTATAAAATGGGTTCTCAGGATTTTCAAAATACTCACGACTCCGTTCTCCAGATTCACCAATAGTATTTCTCTTTATAGCACTCTCGCTAGGAGTTTCACTATATTGAAAAGTATTAGCATTTTTAGAATTATTAGTAGCATCAAAATCCTCAGTCTCAGCACAACCTGCAGGAATCTCTATATCGTCACCATTAATACTATTTCTATATTGTTTTACAAAGATTAGCTTTCCTTCTTCATCAACCAGAAGAACTCCAGATCCATTTCTATTCTCAACAAAATCATAATAAACTGTTTCGCCGGATGGTTTTACCAATTCATCTTCATAAACTCTAACCCTATGAGCTTTATATTTTAGATTTCTTTCTTTTAGTTCCCAGCCCTGCATGTTACGCCTCCTTTTTTATAGAATAAAAACACCTGCTTCTCTTTTACAAGAAGCAGGTGCATAAATTATTTTGCATAATCAGTTACTCTAGATTCACGAATAAGGCTTACCTTAATCTGTCCAGGATACTCTAACTCATCTTCAATCTGTTTAGAAATATCTCTAGCCAAAAGTACCATATCCGCATCAGATATCTTTTCTGGAACAACAGCAACTCTAATCTCCCTACCAGCCTGAATAGCAAAGGATCTTTCTACCCCGTTGAAACCATTAGCAATCTCTTCTAGCTTTGTAAGTCTAGTTGTATAGGTTTCTATAGTTTCTCTTCTTGCGCCTGGTCTAGCAGCAGATATAGCATCTGCAGCCTGAACAACGCTTGCAATAAGAGTTTCCGCCTCACAATCGCCATGATGTGAAGCCACCGCATTGATAACAACATGATTTTCTTTATATTTTTTACATAAGTCCACACCAATTGATACATGTGAACCTTCCATTTCATGATCGATAGATTTACCAATATCATGAAGAAGACCTGCTCTCTTAGCAAGCTTTACATCTAAACCAAGCTCTCCAGCAAGCAGACCACTTAAGTGAGCCACTTCAACTGAATGCTTAAGTACATTCTGACCATAGCTTGTTCTAAATTTAAGTCTTCCAAGAAGCTTAATAAGCTCTGGATGTAAGCCATGCACCCCAACCTCTAGTGCTGCAGCTTCTCCCTCTTCCTTCATCTTGGTCTCAACTTCTTTCCTTGCCTTCTCGACCATTTCCTCGATTCTGGCAGGATGAATACGACCATCTACAATAAGTTTCTCAAGTGCTACACGAGCAACCTCTCGTCTTACAGCATCAAAGCTGGATAAAACGACAGCTTCTGGTGTATCATCAATGATAAGATCAACACCTGTAAGTGTTTCAAGAGTACGGATGTTACGACCTTCACGACCGATTATACGACCCTTCATCTCATCACTTGGCAACTGTACTAATGAAACTGTGGATTCGGATACAACATCAGCTGCACATTTTTGAATAGCGCCGACAACATATTCCTTAGCCTTTTTATCAGCTTCCTCCTTAGCACGAGTCTCCAATTCTCTAATCATCATTGCGGTTTCTTGTTTTACATCATCTTCAACGGTTCTAAGTAAATATTCCTTAGCTTGTTCAGAGGTAAGTCCTGATATTCTTTCAAGTTCCTGCTGTCTCTTAGCAGATAATTCTTCAACTTCAGCCTGACGCTTAGCAAGATTTGATTCCTTAGCAGAAAGAGACTGTTCTCTTCTTTCCAGTGTATCACTCTTCTTGTCCAGGTTTTCTTCCCTTTGAAGAACTCTCTTCTCCATATGCTGAATCTCTGATCTTCGATCTGCTACTTCCTTCTCGATGTCGTTCTTAGTCTTAAGCGCCTCTTCCTTAGCAGTAAGCAGTATGTCTCTCTTCTTAGACTCAGCTGACTTGAGTGCATCATCAATAATATCCTTTGCTTTATCCTCTGCGGATCCGATTTTTGCTTCAGCTATATTCTTACGATAAGCTATTCCAGCAAACCAGAAAATAAGAGCCGCGATAGCAAAGGCTACAACTGCGATGATGACCGCTAACAGTACTGGTATCACAGGAGTACCTCCTTTATTTAGTTTTCTATGTGCAAAATAACACATGGTTTTCAAAACCACGTGCAAAGTGCTAAACACACACCTATCTAGTTTATACTTTATTGGATATTATGTCAAGTAATTGTTAATTATGTCAAGTAATTGTTAATTGCGTCAAATGAGAAGCCATGCCTTGCAAGATACGACATAGCTCTTCTTTTCACCTTAATATCCGTAAGCTGCTCTTTGGTATATTTCTTTCTGAGAAGTTCTTCTATCACCTCATCTTCTGTAATGCCTTCGTCTTCATAGACACCATCTATAGCATCACTACATTCAGAAATATCAATACCGATATTTTCCAATTCTTTTACGATAAGCCTTTTACTTTTACTTCTCATATAGCTTCGAACATAGCTTTCAACAAACCTATTATCATTTAGATAATTTCTTGAATAAAGCTCTTCGATAACCCTATCAATAATACCATCAGAATAATCCTTTAGCCTAAGTTTAGACCTTATACCACTAGCTGACACTTCAGACCTGGAAAGATAATCCAGAGACTTATCAAAAGCCCTAAGATAAATCAGCTCCTCAATATCTTCGACAATAGCATCAGAAATATCATCTAAAACAATTTCCTCCTCATCTACTGTCTCATAAGCGGTTTTACTTTTATTTTTATATATATTATTATTTTTATCAGCGTAAATTTCATCCCCAAAAGAATCTGCCGAAGTTTTTCTTATCTTATATTTCTCATACACAGAATCTTCTTCTGTTTCAACTTTAGCTCTCTTCTGTTTAGGTTTTTTCAGACCAACCGCCTCAAAATCCCTAAGATAAAATCCACCTATAAATGTATCATTGATAAAGGTTTTATAATATTTATTCCTCTTAAGCTTTACAAATCTAACAGTGTTTGTATTATTCATTTTATTTTTCTACACTTATTAAATGATTTATCAGCCAATTTTATTCTTCTGAACCGGCATCTGAATCCCCATCAGAATCATCAGCCTCAGAATTATTCAGATAAAGCTCACGAACCTTATCTTCAATCTCCTGCATTACATCCGGATGCTCCTTAAGATAAATCTTGGCATTCTCCCGTCCCTGACCAATCTTTTCGCCCAGATAAGCATACCAGGCACCAGATTTATTAACGATATCATTTGCTGCGGCAAGATCAAGTATATCTCCCTCTTTAGAGATACCCTCACCAAACATAATATCAAATTCAGCCTTCTTAAATGGAGGAGCAACCTTATTCTTTACAATAGTTACTCTTGTTCTATTACCGACTCCTTCACCACCAGTCTTAATAGTCTCAACCCTTCTAACATCCATTCTTACAGATGCATAGAACTTAAGAGCTCTACCACCAGTTGTAGTTTCAGGATTACCAAACATGACTCCAACCTTTTCACGAAGCTGATTGATAAAGATAACAAGGCAATTTGTTCTGCTGATAACTGAAGTAAGCTTACGAAGTGCCTGAGACATAAGGCGAGCATGAAGACCTACATGACTGTCACCCATTTCGCCATCTATCTCAGCCTTTGGAACAAGGGCAGCAACCGAGTCAATAACAAGAACATCCATAGCGCCAGATCTTACCATGGTTTCAGTAATCTCAAGAGCCTGCTCACCACAATCAGGCTGCGAGATATAGAGATTATCTATATCCACACCAATATTCTTTGCATATACCGGATCAAGGGCATGCTCTGCATCAATAAATCCAGCAATACCGCCTCTCTTCTGCACCTCAGAGATAACATGAAGAGCTACAGTAGTCTTACCACTTGATTCAGGTCCATAAATCTCAATAATACGACCTCTTGGCATACCACCGATACCAAGTGCAATATCTAAGCTAAGAGAACCAGTAGGAACTGCTTCAACATTCATATTTGCAGTATTATCACCCAGCTTCATAATAGAGCCTTTTCCAAACTGCTTCTCAATCTGAGCCATAGCAGCATCTAAAGCTTTAAGTTTTTCTTCCTTCTGCATTTTAGTCTCCTTTCAGACAATAAAAAAGTATGGCCAAACCGACCACGATATATTGAAAAATTAGTGATATGTTAAACCATATATTGTTTTAAACGAACAAAATTTAGTATAGCATATCAATCTAAAAAATGCTATTCTAAAGTTATGATTTTGAGCGCGATTCAAGTCAAAAAATGCACATCATAAATCATGTATTATAATAGTGAATCAATAAGGTTTTATATGATCAAAAACTAGCTTTGGGAAAGGGAAAATGATATGTCGAAAATAGGGGTTATCGCAGAATTCAATCCATTTCATAACGGCCATAAATATCTAATAGAAAACGCAAAGCAGATTACAGGCGCAGACGAAACCCTCGCTCTTATGAGCGGTAATTTTGTGCAACGCGGTTTTCCTGCCATTGCTGATAAATACGCCAGAGCCGAATCCGCTGTTCTCGGAGGAGTCGATATCGTATTTGAGTCCCCTGTCATATATGCAAGCGGAAGTGCCAGAGATTTTGCAACCGGAGCCATAGCTATCCTAAGTGCTACTAACTCCATAGATTATCTTGCTTTTGGTGTTGAAGACGAAGAACAGGAACTATTCTACGAGGTAGCGGATATTCTAGCCGACGAGCCACCTGAATACAAGAAAATTCTAAATGACTATCTAAGCAAAGGACTATCATATCCGTCAGCCAGCGAAAAAGCCATAAAATCCCTTTTAAGCAGTAAGGTTTCAACCATTATATATAAGCCAAATAACATATTGGCTATCTCTTATCTTACGGCCATAAAGAAAATCAGCTCCAGCATAAGACCTGTAATCATAAAAAGATGCGATGCCGGATATGATTCTGTGGAGCTAAACGGAAAATACGCCAGTGCTACTGCTATCAGAAATGCATTAGTAGAAAAGAAAAGCATCAAGGAATTCGTGCCAAAGAATACATCAAAACCATATTCAGAATTTACTAAAAAAGAAATACCTGATTCGACCTGGCTCACTCCTTTTATAGCCTCAAGAATCATTTACGATAGAAACCTAAGCGAAGAAATCTCTCAGCTTAGCAAAGTACTGGATATGACTCCCGAACTGCTTAACAGACTTAGAAAAGCCCCACTACCGATTAAATATATCGAAATACAGGATTATCTAAAGACCAAAAACCTCACCATGAGCAGAGTTAGCCGAGTCCTTCTCCATGTCGTTCTAGGAATCCAAACCGAAGACAGGACAAGCGCCTATGAAAACGGTTATGCTGAATATATTAATCTTCTAGCATTTAGAGAAAGTAAATCCGGTTCACTTAAAGAAATCGCCGAAAGCTCTAAGCTGAAAATAATCAACAAAAAGTCAAATTTCGATCCTACAACCGCAATCGGAGAAAGAATGTGGCAGTTGGATAAATTAGCAACCGACCTATATAATCAGCTTATATATGACAACCTAAACATTAGACTACATGGAGAACTGTCCTGCAATGTAAGAGTCGTCAAATAAACAAGATACAAAAAAGCACTGATTCGAATTCAGTGCTTTTTTGTATATAATAAATTTATATTTACTCATCTAAGAAATCATCATCATCGTCATCGAAGTCGTCATCATAATCATCATCGTCGTCTTCATCATTATATCCGTCATCTTTCTTAAGTGAACCCCATGATGAAGTTTGAACCGGCGCTGAATAATCATCTGAATAATCATCTGATTCATAATCGTCATCATAATCTGAATCATACAGAACACTGTTAGGATCATTGCTTATAAGATTAAGACTTGTCTGAACTTCGCTGAGGTTAGTATCAAGTGTAAGCACTCCACCCTCAAGACTTTCAATAAGCATCTTATAATTCTCATTTTCAGCTTCAAGCTGCGCCTGTAAGAAGTTCTTAATTTCAGTGATTTTATCCCTTGTATAAAGCATTGCACTTGTACGAACCTGAGTAGCTTCTTCCTTAGCATCATTTACTAACTGTGTAGATTCAGTTCTAGCTGACTCAAGAATCTCATTTGCACGAGCATTTGCAAGCTCTGTAATATGATTCTGCTCAACTAATCTATTTGCCTCATTAACAGATTCGGATATTATTGCATCTGAGCGTGTTCTTGCTGAAGCAAGGATAGCTTCCTTATTACGCATAATCTTCTTGCATCTCTCTATTTCACTTGGCAGTTTAAGTTTTAGTTCGTTGAGCATTCTAATTAACTCATCCTTAGGAACTACTATCTTATTTGAAGATAAAGGCTGATACTTACATCCTTCAACAAAATCTTCAATATCAGCAATCATGTCCTCAACGCCTTTTTTACCCATTTTAACATCCTCCTGTTATAATCTTATATACTCTTTTGATATAGATTTATTTATTATTATATAACTTTTCAAGCATCAATTCTGCAACATGATCTGGAACAAAAGCACTTATATCTGCTCCAAAACTTGCAAACTCCTTCGCCATGCTTGAACTGACAAATGAGAATTCCGGATCAGTTGGTATAAAAAGCGTCTCCAAAAAAGGAGCAACCGATCTATTTCCCTGTGCCATCTTAAACTCCGAAGAAAAGTCTGCCTCTTCACGCACCCCTCGAATAAGAATATTTACATTATTCTGTGCTGCATAATCAACAAGCAAGCCATCATAAGAATCTATGGTTACATTAGATAAATCCTTCACAGATTCCTTTAACATATTAGCACGAACATCAATAGAAAACAACGAACTTTTTTTCGATAGATTATTCAATATACAAACTATAACTTCATCAAAAACATTCGATGCCCTCTTAATTATATCTATGTGTCCAAGAGTAACCGGATCAAAACTTCCCGGATATATAACCTTACTCATAACTAGTCTAATATTACTCCTTTCCACATAAGAAAACATGCTTGTTCGTCTTATAGTTTTTAGTCTTATAAATCCTGAACTTAGTATCCTCTATAAATGAGAAATCTTCGTCCAACTTTGCTTCAACAATGATAGTGAAATCCGGATTAGTAAATTCTTTCTCATTTAGAATAAGAAGTAAATCCCTTTCCAGACCCTTTCCATAAGGCGGATCAATAAATATAATATCGAAATCAACTTTACTAAGCCTTCTACAATATGTAAGCACATCAGATTTGACAAGCTCAGCTTCATCTTCAAACTTAGTAAAATGAATATTATCCTTAATAACCCGATAAGCATCTTTATTATTCTCAACCAGTACCGCTCTGTCTGCACCACGAGAAAGCGCCTCTATACCAATGGCACCACTCCCCGCAAAGGCATCAAGAAAATAGCACCCAGGCACCTCGCTCTGTATACAATTAAATAAGGTTTCCTTGTACTTATCAGCAGTAGGTCTTGTATTATCTCCCTCCAAAGTTTTAAGCGGGAGACTCCTTCTTGAACCAGCAATCACTCTCATAATTTTATACTATACCATATATCGAACTATTCAACAAGAATTTTATAAAAAAACGCAAAATGTTGTAAAAAGCACAATTATTCACAGTAAGGGAATTATCTATAAGTACCGTGACTGCTTGCAGGCTAAGGTACTTATACGATAATTACCTGTACTTGCGAAGCAAGTGTAAAACAAAAATGAGAAAAGCATCTAAGGAGTAAATAATCTCTTAAATAGTACGGGCTTTTCGAATATTTGTTGGACACTGTGAATAATCTTGTAAATCACTTCGAACAATATAATGGTCTAACCATAATGAGGAAAGTATCTGCGAAGCAGATAATAGAGCGCGTAGCGCGGACTTTCCGAATTCAGGTTAGACCATACACCTATTCTCACTCCCCTGAAATCTGACCCTTCAGCCATTTTCCCGTATCACTCAGGTCATCTTCTTCCCATCCAGAAGTCTTCTTACATCCAGAATCAATAAGTGCCGAAGTTTCATCTTTGTTGCAAAGGCTCCAACCAGCATAAGAAAGATTATACTCATCAATAAGATCAAACCAATCCTCTGCAGAATCATAATCTATGCCACCATTTCCAGAAGCATCACATATACTAAACTCGGAAATGAAAACGCAAAGCCCCTTTTCATGTGCAGTCTTTACTTTACTCCTAATATTATCCTTATGAGTTGCAGCATAGAAATGAGTCGTATAAGCAATATTATCTTCACCAGTTATTGGATCTTCCGCAGCCATATCCACATCCTGAGACCAGGTAGGAGTTCCAACTATAATAATTGCATCCTTATCATTTGCTCTAATAACAGGTATTACAGCTTCTGCATATTCCTTAATATCAGCCCAGGTTGTGCTTCCATTTGGCTCATTACAGATTTCGTATAATACATTATCATAATCTGCATACTTAGCTGACATTTCATCAAAGAACATTACAGCCTCATCCTGATTATCCTGAGGATTTGTATCATGAAGAATATGCCAGTCGATTATTACATACATACCTAACTCAGTAGCATAATCAACGCCATCATCCACTAAAGCTTTAAGCTTTGTCTTATCACCATCCTGACAATACCCACCAGATTCAGCTGTATACATAGCTAATCTTATAAGATTAGCACCCCAGTCATCTCTAAGAGTCTGGAAAGCTTCTTTATTCACATAATCAGGAAACCATGCAAGTCCATGTGTACTAACACCTTTAAGCTGGTATGGTTTTCCATCTTTATCTACAATATCCGTTCCAGAAATAGAAAGCTTACCATGATTATCAACAGGTGTACCAGTTTCAGGTTCCTTTTTCTCTTTCTTGGACTCAGCCTTTTCTTTTTCAGACTGTGTAGTAGGCTCTTCCTTTTCTGTAACATACTCTTCTCCATTTACATAGAGAACAGCTTCCTTGTCAGCACTTGCCTTATCACTATCCTTGAACTTAATCTGAAAGCCTACATTAGTTGTAGTATTTGCAGGTATACTCGAATTGTAATCAACAGATTTTACCGAAAGTGTATCACCAGAAATTTTATATGTACCATTCCAGCTATCACCTATAGTACCACCTTCAAATCCAGAAATCTTTACTTCCCAATCAGAAATATCTTCATCTGATTTATTATGAATGTCTAACGAATACTGGTACACAACCGCGTCTCCATCATTCCAGTTATTTTCAGCCGACAGTTTTGCATAGCAGGCATACTTCTTGCTGGCATCATCAGACTTGTCTGTCTTATCCTTAGAAGTATCATCAGAAGATTTATCATCAGCTTCTTCCGACTGATCCGCCACATCATCAGATGCTTCTTCAGGTTCATCCACAGAAGATGCTTCTGTCGCTTCAGTAGTAACTTCTGTTGCAGCCTTCGAAGTATCATCGCCACTGATCTTATCATAGATAATATAAACGATCAGTCCCAGTACCAGCAGAACAAGCAGTATAATAACAACAACAAAAGCCTTATTCTGCTCCATCTTTTCCATTAGTTTATCTTTCATTTTACCCTCCGAGTTTTGTGATAGAATGTCCGCATGTACGCACTATAAAACTATCTTACCATCAAATTCACTTCCATACTTTAGCGAAATATCATGCGCAAGCCGAAGCATATCTGAATGGGTATATATATCAGCAACATGGAAATCCATATCTCCACTTTGCTTAATACCAAAAAAGTCACCAGGGCCACGAAGCCTTAAATCCTCCGAAGCTATAAAGAAACCATCATTTGAATTCTCAAGAACTTTTAAGCGTTCCATGGAATCCTGAGTCTTTTTTACATTTATAAATATACAGTAGCTTTGGGCCGAACCTCTTCCGACTCTACCTCTCAGCTGATGAAGCTGAGCAAGGCCAAATCGCTCTGCATTTTCAATCATCATAACTGTCGCATTAGGATTATTGATCCCTACCTCAATAACTGTGGTCGAAACCAACACATCTATCTCTTTATCAATAAACTTATGAAGTATCTCATTCTTTTCAGCTTCCTTCATCTTCCCGTGAAGATAAGTAACCTTTATCTCTGAACCAAGTTCAGATGTAAGTCTCTCAGTATAATCAATTACATTTTCCGATTCACTGCGTTCGCTTTCCTCAACCATAGGACAGATGACATATACCTGATGACCAGCCGCAACTTCTTTCTTGATAAATGAGTATGCATTCGGTCTATATTCAGTACCAACCACACAATTCTTTATACTCTTTCTGTCAGCAGGCATATCTTTAATTACCGATATATCCATATCCGCATAAAGAATTATAGCCAGCGTCCTTGGAATAGGAGTGGCACTCATGATAAGAACATGGGGACTATCCCCCTTTTCCGAAAGCTTTTCTCTCTGCTTAACACCAAATCTATGCTGCTCATCGGTTATTACCAAACCAAGATTCTGAAATTCAGTCGAATCCTGAATTATAGCATGTGTACCAATCACCACTTGGCACTTACCAGACTTAAGTTCCTGGTAAACTTCCCTTTTCTCTTTCGATGTCATAGCTCCAGTCAAAAGCCTAACCGAAATCTTATAAGGTTTAAGCATCTTACTTATATCATCAAAATGCTGTACAGCCAGCACTTCAGTAGGAACCATCAACGCACCCTGATAACCAGAGATTGCATTTAACAGAAGTGCTATAACTGCCACCACAGTTTTTCCAGAACCTACATCTCCCTGAATAAGACGGCTCATATTATGATCCGAAGAAAGATCATTTACAATATCATCCACCGCCGCCTTTTGTCCTGAAGTCAGTTCAAATGGCAGTCCAGCAATAAATCCATCTTTCTTGATAATAGATTCTTCAGAAATTGGATGATGATTAGGTTCAACAACTGTCTTCTCTTTCAAAATCCTTATCTTAACCAGAAAGTCCAAAAACTCATCAAAAGCAATTCTTCTTAAAGCTCTTTTTAGACTCTCCTCACTTTCAGGAAAATGCATCTCCATAAGAGCAGCAGATCTAGTCATCAGACCATTATCCTCGATCACATTTTCCGGAAGAAACTCAGGTATATTTTCGATAACACTTTTAACATTCTCCACCGTTCTGGTTATAAGATTATTGGTAATACCACTCTTCAGCGGATATATCGGTTGCATAGAACTGAGCATCTTCTGATACGCAAATTGAGTGAAATATTCAGGCATCTCCATGACACGCATGTTGCCGGTATATTTCACCGTACCAAAGAAAATATACTGTTCACCCTTGTGGAATTTATTTCGGAGAAATGGCATGTTAAACCATACCATCCTGATACTGCCCGTTGAATCGGCAGCAGAAAGAGATGTAATATTGTACCTACGACTCTTGTGAGAATCAACATAGGAAACTATCTTACAGAAAACAGCAACCCTTTCCCCCTCAGTTGTCTCACTGACGGAGATAGGATCGCTATATTTTTTATATGCACGAGGGTAATAAAAGATAATATCTTTTACTGTACTGATGCCCAGCTTTCCAAGAGCTTCAGCATTCTTCTCCCCGATACCCTTTACACTTTGAATATTATCTTCAAGCTTCATATTCGCCTAAACTCAAAATCAAAATTTTTAGTCTTACTCAACTGATAAAATATAATAATAGATTGGCTGACCACCATATCTAACATCAACTTCAACATCGAAATCCTTAGAACCAAGTTCTTCTTCCAGCTTCGCCGCAAACTCTTCAGCAGTTTCCTTGGTAATATCCTCACCATAGTAAATGCTCACAAGGCCGGAATCCTCATCCACCAGTATTTCAACAAGCTTAGCTGTAACCTCATCTATTTCAGTACCAACAACTTCAATTCCATGGTCCGAAATACCCATGATATTATTCTTACGGATTTCTTTACCATCAACAGATGTATCACGAACTGCAAATGTCACCTCACCAGTTTTGATTTCTGATAAAGCACCTGTCATAGCATCAAGGTTGTCATCCGGCTCCGCATCCGGATTAAAGCAAAGCATAGCCGCAATACCTTGAGGAATGGTACTGGTTGGAACAACCACAACTTTCTTATCCTCTGTTATACTAGCAGCTTGATTAGCAGCCAGAACAATATTCTTATTATTTGGAAGCACAAATACATTTTCAGCATTTACATTTTCAATAGCTGACAGGATATCATCTGTACTTGGATTCATGGTCTGTCCACCTTGAATAACATAGTCGACACCAATCTCCGTAAATATTGTTGATAGACCCTCACCTGCAGATACCACAACAAAGCCATATTTCTTTGGTGGTTCCTTTGGTCCCTCTTCAGCTTGAACATTCGAGTCTGCATCAGAATCTGTTATAGAATTATTTATAGAATCCTCTTTAGAATTTTTGTTAGAATCCTCTTTAGAATTTTCGTTAGAATCCTCTTTAGATTTTTCTTTAGAGTTTTTGTTGGAGTTTTCTTTAGATTTTTCTTTAGAATTTCCTTTAGAATTCAATTCTTCCGCAGCCATTCCCGGAGTCATAGAGAATGAAATTCTCTCCACATGCTCTTCACGCATATTATCAATCTTACATCTGGTCAGCTGACCATATTTAAGACCTTCTTCAAATGCAAGTCCAGGATGATTGGTATGAATATGAATCTTAACCACTTCATCATCAGCAACACAAACAAGAGAATCGCCAATGGAAAGAAGGAATTTCTTTATCCCTTCAACCTGTTCATCAGAAATCTCTTTATCCAACAGAATAATAAACTCTGTACAATATCCAAATTTTATGTCAGCAGTTGAAATGTCATCTCTGCTGCTACCCTTCATAGAAGAAGGCGTTATAGTTGGAATATCCTCAAGAAGACCAGCACCTCTGGCCAGCTTCTGTGGAACAGCTTCTCCCTCAAGTTTAACAGGCTCTCCTTTAAGCGCCAATAGGAAGCCTCTCATTATTTCCATAAGCCCCTGTCCACCGGAGTCAACAACGCCAGCCTCTTTAAGAACCGGAAGCATTTCCGGTGTACGAGCAAGAGCCTTATCTCCATACCCAACAATCTTTTCAAGATATTCAACTATATCATCCTCTGTCGAAAGAAGTTCAGAGGCTTTCTCAGCCATAACTCTAGCAACAGTCAGAATAGTTCCTTCTTTAGGCTTCATTACAGCCTTATATGCTGATTCAGTAGCATGGGCAAATGCAGAAGCAAGAGCTTCAAGAGTAATCTCATCCTTATCTTTAATATCTTTACAGAATCCTCTAAACAGCTGTGAAAGGATAACACCAGAATTACCTCTGGCACCTCTTAAAGATCCATTTGAAACAGCCTTCGCTATAGTATTGGCTGTTAATTTATCTAATCTCTCTAACTCAGCAACTGCAGACATAATTGTGAGTGTCATATTTGTACCTGTATCTCCATCCGGAACAGGAAAGACATTCAACTCATTTATATATTCTTTCTTGTTGCTGATATTATTTGCTCCTGATATAAATATTTCTCTGACGAAATTCATATCTATATTTTTAAGCTGCATTTCAGGTTTTTCCTCCATCAATAATTTGATCAATCACGGTATTAGTCTATAACACGAACACCTTCTACAAATACATTTATCTTCTTAACACTTGTATCTGTATAATCCTCTACTTGATACTTAACTGTACTGATCAGATTATTTACTACCGTCTTTATATTAACTCCATAAGCAACAATAATATGGAAATTAATCACAATCCCATCTTCATCTACAACAACGCTGACGCCTCTACTAACATTGTCGCCTTTAAGGAGTTTAGCAAGACCGTCCTTAACACTGATAGAAGCCATACCAACAATACCGAAACAGTCAAGAGCTGCATGACCGGCAAACTGAGCAATAACTTCATTATCAATAGTTATATTTCCATTTTCATTTTCAACTGATTTCGACATAAAGCACCTCCTTATTATCTGGTGATCATCGCTGTCAACAATTATACAAAAAATAAACTCATTTCACAAGAAACAAAGATTCTTTATGATAACTCCGCATCTATAACTAACCAGCCACAGACGCATGATATGAAAAAAGACTGCAGTATAATCTCCTGCAGTCTCTAAAATCACATAGTAATATAAGTCATTTTAATTCGTTTCGAAAACAAACTATGCTCTCTCAACTTTGCCAGATCTAAGGCACTTTGTACAAACATAGATAGTCTTAGGAGAACCATCGACCTTAGCCTTAACTCTCTTGATATTAGACTTCATTATTCTATTAGATCTTCTATGTGAGTGACTCACATTATTTCCAAAATGAACTGACTTATCACAGTAAAAGCACTTTGCCACGACGCATGCACCTCCTTACACTCGAAACTAGAGTCTTTTCAGACCCGCAACATCTGACATGATAACAGATTTAAAATACTAATGCAAGTAGATTTTTTAAATGTTGCAAATTATTTTTTATTCTTGTGTTTTATTTCTTATTTTTCTAGCCACAATTACATATCTTCCTTCATTGGTATGATATGCACAAGTGGAAAGAGTTAACAGCTTATCACCATACTCAGCTGTTGTATCAATATTATACGGAGTAAGGCTCTTGGCTTTCTCCACATATTCATTAAAGCTATTCTCATCACTAAAATTAAAGCTTTCATAATATTTAAACAGTGATGGATCATCCTCATCTATCTGAGTTCTAAATGCAGCTATAACTTCATAGGTTCCATTTTCAGCCAATGTATCAAAGGTGAATTTCTTATGCGCCTGATAGAAATCCTCTTTCTCATAGCTAAGAAGCGAATGGAACATAGTACCAGCCTTCATATTATGACCATATATAAGTACATTATCCGACGGTTTTATAGGATCAGCACTCTTTGCAACAAACAGAGTTCCTGAAGAACTGTAGTTTTGATCAAAATCAAGATGCAGGTACTTCTGCTCATCACTAGGTGTATACATAACCGGATAATCCACATTTGTATCCGGAATAGTCAGCCAGCCAACAAACTCATTATTAATATTATATATATCTACAAATTTTGACTGTACTGTAACACCATCTATAGTATCATAAGTAATATAATCAGCTTCAGGATCATGATCATCTTTTCCGGTTTCCGGATTAACCGATCTATCGTCCTTAATCATAGACTTGAGACTGTCAAATGAATTCTGGGCTTTATGTATCTTATAAAAATATAATCCCAGATACGCAGCCGAACCAAGAAATACCAAGATAAAGAACACAAGCAGGATATTTAGAAATGTATTAACCCTCTTCTTCCTTCTCATACGGGCCTGATTCCTGGCAATCTTCTTTTTTCTTTCTTCAGGAGTTTCCTGATTCTTCATAATTTCAGCTCTGGAAACCCTTACACTTTTATTTGAATCCGATGCACTTGAACTTGGGAATCCTGCTCCAATACCAGGTGAACTTACACCCACAGACCTGTTCGAAGAAAGCGGATCACTCGAAGCCCCTTTACTACTTGAGGAATTTTTCCCAGAAAGCTTAAGCTTATGAGTTCCTTCTTTATAAGAGCCATTATTAGAGCCATTATTAGAGCCATTATTAGAGCCATTATTAGAGCCATTATTATTAGGAACCCACTTCTTAACAGGTTCCCTATATATAGGTTGTTCCACCACAGGCTCAGAACTGGTTGTTTTATTTTTCTCAGGTTCTTGTTTTATATGTTCTGTCTTTACCGGTTCTGTCTTTACTGGTTCTGTTTTTACCGGTTCTGTTTTTACTGGTTCTGTTTTGGACGCATCAAAAGAAGATACACTTTCAGCCACTTTACCAGCATCTGTATCAGAGCTGCCAGTTGATGGTGCAGAAGCAGACGAATCACTTCCTGTATATCTCTTAAGTATTTCCTCAATTTCATCAGGATTATATCCCATAACTAAACCCCTAAAAATTAATACTTTTTATTTCCCCACTGTTTCATCTTCTTAAGTGCAAGATATTCTGCATACGCATCCTCAAGAATTTGTTTCTCATTAGGGAATTTAAGCAAATGATATGCTTCATGATATTTATAATATCCAGAATCACAAAAGTATTCTTCTTTTTGTGGCTTACTATAAAAACTATTAGCCATCATCAAGAACCAATGCACATCCTTACTTACTGTATCAGAATATGTAGAAAATGTATAAGAGCTCTTACCAATGTACTTTACTATAGTTGCATCAGCACCAGATTCTTCCTTCACTTCTCTAAGAGCGGTTTCAGTATGATCTTCTCCTTCTTCAACTGTACCCTTTGGAAGGACCCAACCCTCATATCTATTCTTATAATTCTTGTAAAGTAGTAGTATTTTCCCCCGAAATATTACCACACCACCACAACTGATTGCTTCAATCACTTGTATATCCTCCTATGTTTCGGTGTGTTTTGCGTTACTAAAAGCAGTAACTCAAGAACATCAATTACTTCATGATGTTCATTAAACATATATTATACAGCAGTTATGCTCTTTCTGCAATGTAACAAGGGATACAACACAATAAATACACACTTTATTTTTTTTGAAAAATATTATTTATTATAATACGCATCCATAACCTGGGACGCTACAGAAGTACCGGAAATCTGATTGGATGTATAATCTTCAACTACAACGCTGACAACTATATCCGGATCATCCACATTTGTAAATCCTACAAACCAGGAGTTACAATTACCACTATTGTCATATTCCGCTGTTCCTGTCTTTCCAGCAACTGTATATGGTTTTCCAGCCATATAAGAAGAAGCTGTACCACTATTACATACTTCCTGAAGCATCGGAATAATATCTCTCGTTATAGATGGTTCAATAACCTGACCATAGGATTTAGGTTTATAATTCTTTAAAACAGCACCATCCGCATTTTCAAGTCTATCCACAAGGCTAGGCTTCATCATCATTCCACCATTAGCGATGGACTGCATTATAAGCGCATTATGAAGTGGTGTTATAAGCGTGTTACCCTGTCCGATAACAGTCTGCGGAATCTCTCCAATATCGCTATCTCCATTTAGTTGGAATTGAGATTTTGAATACTCGCCAGCATAAGGAAGTTTATTGTTATAGAGCAGCGACTCACACATCCCATGCAGCTTATCCATATCAATCTCATTTGTTCCTATATATGCAAAGCTGGTATTACAGGAATGTGCCAAAGAACCTGCAAGGTCCAGTTCGCCATGAACAGTGCTATTACTGCATCTAATCGATACACTATTAAATATGTCAGTACCATTACAGATATGTGAATATGCAGCATAATCAGGATGTTCCTTAATATACTCCATAGCTGTAATAACCTTAAATGTGGAACCGGGAGCATAAAGCCCCTGAGTCGCTCTATTCAAAAGAACTGTACTGTTACTTCCCTCTTCAGAATGAACCGACGCCCAGACATTGTCAATATCATTAGGATCAAACGAAGGACTTGAATACATAGTAAGTATTCTTCCAGTGGATGCCTCAAGTACCACAACCGCACCTCTGGCACCTCCCATGGCATTAGCAGCTGCCTGCTGAAGATCATAATCCAGAGAAGTAACTATAGTATCTCCAGGATTCTTCTCATCCCCCAGATCATTTTGAACCTTACTCCAAATATTCACATGAGATCTCATCAGATCAAAATTTTCCGAAAGTTCTATTCCAGATCTTCCATAGGAATTATAACCAACTGTATGTGCAAAAAGCGGGCCATAAGGATAATATCTATACTCATTTGTATCTGAATTATCAGAATCATTTTCATCAGAACTGTTACCAGAGCCCTTTTCAACAACCGTGGTAGCCAAAACAACTCCATCATTCGTAACAATATCACCTCTGGTTACAAACTTTGCAAAACTATCCTGTCTCTTATTTGAGGAATTAGCTACAACCAATTCAGACTGAGTAAGCATAAAGTAAATGATATAGCTGAACATACCAAGAAACACCAGCACCATAACATAGCTCATGAATACGATAGGTCTATTCTTTATTCTATTTTTCTTCGCCTTGTCACGCTCTCTTTCGATAAACGCTTTCATATCGCCAGCCTCACTGTACTGCGGCTTCTTCTCTTTCGGCGATTCTTTCCCTTTCTTTTTCAACCTCGTCTGCCTCTTTTATTACTAAAATATATACATATTGAATTATCGCGAACATAAACAGCGTACTAAATACACTACTGATACCATAACTGATAAGCGGAAGGGTTACTCCCGTGGATGGAATAAACTTGGTTGCACCACCAATATTCAGCAGTACCTGGAATATATAACTAAGACCAATTCCAAATGTTATATATTTATAGAACGGCTGTCTACATTTCATTGCAATATTCTGCATTGCTATGAAACTGCTCAAATATATAAGAATGAGAGCTAAGCCAAATGCAACTCCAAGTTCTTCAGATATTGCAGAGAATATAAAATCGCTTTCTGCAACAGGTATAAGGTATGGCATACCATTTCCAAGTCCTGATCCTGCAAACCCTCCTGTACCTATAGCAAAGAGAGATTCACATACCTGATAACCCTCTGAATTCTGATATGCAAATGGATCCTGCCATGCATGTACTCTCACAATTATGTGAGCAAACAGGTTATCCTTAAACAGTGCATATCCCACAAAGCAGGCCAACACACCAAGTCCAATACCAAGTATCATAAAGATAGGTCTGGATGTGGCAAGATATACCATCATGAAGTAAACAACATAGAATAAAACAACAGCACCAAAGTCCTTCTCAACCACCAAAACCAGCATAAAGCATGCGGCGATTATGGCATTTACCAGAAGTCCTTTAAATGTATTTACCTTTACTAAAGAACTGGCTACAAAGAAAATGAAGATAATCTTAACAAATTCCATAGGCTGAAGAGATAACCCGCCAATATGGATCCAGTTTCTCGAACCATTTATAACCTGGCCTACTCCAGGAATAAATACAGATAACAGCAGTATGATGCCGGTTATTCCGTAAAATATATTCCATTTAGGTATATTCTTAATCTTACCCAATATATACGGTATAAGTAACGAGATAACCAAACCAACAGACGCCAGAAGCATCTGTCTAAGCACCAACTTGGAACTCAGCCTCAGCTGTATGGTATAACCAATCAGCATCAGGAACACAACATTGTTGGTAAGAAGTCTGGAAGAATCCTTATAACATAACCTGAAAAGAAGTATATAAGCCAGAGCCACCGCTATCTCGAATACATAAAACAGAAGTACCGCTTTATCTTCTTTATTTATGAACAGAACTATATGACATAGGAAATGAATCATAAATATATAGAATATCTGCTTATTCAGGTTACTGTTTCTCTTCTCTCTATCCTTCGCCGTGAAGTAGGTAAAACACTTTATGGTATAAAGAGCCATAAAGATCAGCACCAAATATTTTGAAATTGTACATATGAGATTTATCATGTTAGATCAATTAAATTCCCTTCTCTATATGTCCTCTAGTAAATTTATTTTCTTTAATATATTTCGGTTCTATGCCAAGCACATCTTCAACCTCTGATGCAGTCTCATCAGAAAAGCTATACATTCTCTTTAAATTATATCCATGCAAACTTTGAGGTCTGTCACCAAAAATGACATTATAGCATAATCCGTCACATTTTACAGATTTAAAAGCATATCCCTTATCATCCTTAAGAATTCCAATAGTATCACGGAGTCCTGAAGTAACCATAACCGGAAGCTTACCATAGTATATTGAATAGTAATCCGTCATATACGCCATATTGTCAATCTCTCTTTTACTAAGCTCTAAAGAAGTTTCATATATAACCTTACCATTATGCTTAGACAAAATATCATCCATCTCCTTAACAGACATATTATTATATGCATAAAGAGAATTAGAAAGTATAAAGCATTTATCTTTAAAGCGCCCTCTAACAGAAGCCAGATCATCAATATTTCTTATATATAGAGCATCAAAAATATCACCAAGATCATCAGGGATATCATATTCTCCGCGATTAATATACGGAAGACCTACAGCAAATTGGGCAGATTTGATACCATTTTCCTGCATCTTTCCCATTACTTTACCTTTCAGCTTATCGATCAGCTGAATATCGCATATTTTATTAAAACCAGATATTTTCCCGGATGATTTTTCAGCAACAGCACCATAAGTATTACAGGTGTATCCGCCTAAACCAAGATCAAATATCACATAAATATCACCTGAAGCCCCCTGAATTTCTTTAAATCCATCAAGAGAATCCAAAAACGCTTCCACCTGGTAAGGTAGAGCAAAAGAGAAATAATAATTTTTATCTAAATCATTCTTTATAGTTTTATATGCTTCATTTCTTAAAGACTGCTCATCAGCATGTCTGTATGGAACATATTCTCTCTTATAGCTGTCTATAGCAGCACGCCTAAGCTCTTCTACCGCCTCTCTTCTAAGCTCGCTAAGATCTCCAATCCTAACAAAGGACTTTCCATCCGTTTCCACATCCAGATTTCCCATAACAAAATCTGTATTTCCAAGCTGTGATACCTTATTGGAAATGGTATCTCTATCCACCGGTCTGTTAGATGCCTCTGCAACTACATCACCTTTAACTGTCACACTAATATCATCATAGCTAAATGTAATCTTAAGCCTTTTTCCAGTCACCGCTCTAACATAACCATTTATAGGAATACGATTATCCCGGGAGATAAGCCCATCAATTTCTTTTAGAAGGGAACTGCATCTAGTTCTGTAAATATTCATCCCCTTACTGATTCTTTTTGTTTCAGGAGCATTTAGAGTAACAAACTCTCCTGTTTTTACAGATTTATTAGATGTAAGAAGAATAGCAACATCAGCATCAACAAGAAGGTCATCTCCAGAACTAATATCTTTAAGTGCTTTAAAAGAAACCTGACCATCTATTATCTTACTTACTTCTCCAACTTTCACACCTCTTCTTCCAGGCATACTACTATCTATAAGTGCTTCATCCCACACTTCTTCATCCCTATTTCGAAGCATATATCCAGAAGAAAAGCCTCCACGGTTAAATATATCAAGGAGTCTATCTTCATACTTCTTAACCTTTTCTTCCGTAAATGAACCATTCATATATTCATCCACCAAAATCCTGTATGCTTCTACTGTGGCAGCGGTATAATATTCATTTTTCATTCTTCCCTCTATCTTGAGAGAATCAACACCAGCTTCTATAAGCTGAGGAATATATTCAAGTGTACAAAGATCCCTCATGGAAAGAAGATATTCACCATTATACTTCTGTCTACACGGCTGAGCGCATCTTCCTCTATTGCCACTTCGTCCTCCGATCATGGAGCTCATAAGGCATCTGCCGCTATAGCAGAGACACATAGCGCCATGCACAAATGCTTCAACTTCAATATCAGCTTCTTTCTTAATTCGCGCCAACTCAGGAATAGTCATCTCCCTGGCCGCAACAACTCGGGAGGCACCTCTCTCTTTAGCAAGTCTCGCTCCTTCAGGTGTTAATATATTCATCTGAGTACTTGTATGAATAGGCAATTCCGGCAAATATTCTCTGACCAAACGCATTACACCATAATCTTGCACCAAAACCGCATCAAGCCCCGCATAAGCCAGAGGTTCCAACATTTTGAACACACCCAGCAGCTCAGAATTCTTGATAAGTGTATTGCATGTCAAATACACCTTCACATCGTGGAGGTGTGCCAATTCAATAGCTTCCAGAAGTTCTTTATCCGAAAAGTTATCTGCATACGCTCTTGCGCCAAAAGAATTCCCCGCTAGATAACATGCATCTGCACCAGCAGCAATAGCTGCCTTTAGCGAATTCATATTACCACACGGGGCTAATATTTCAGGTCTATTATACATTTGGTATTATTTCTTTTCCCTTTCTGTTTCTAGCTGTACAATCTTCTTCTGAAGTGCACTAACCTGATCCTTATACTCCTCAACAAGCTTTAAAGCTGCCTCATGCTTAATCTGAGATTCAATAACCTCATGACGAAGCTCATAAAGCTGTTGTTCTTTATCTGTATTATCTCCAGCTGTTTCATCAGCCTTTGCTTTTGCTTTGAAATAGTCATCTGCAATATTAAGAGCAAGAAGAATACCTTGATACTCAATATTCATTCTTCTGTATTCCTCAGATGTCTTACATTCAGCAATCTTACCATTTATATAAGTTGCGATATTTTGAAGATATTCTTCACCTTCAAAACCGCTCAATGTATATACCTTATTATTGATAACAACTGGAATATCTGTCTTCCTCTGTCCCATTTTGCACCTCTCCTAATCACTTAGCAAATTTTCTAGTCCTAAATGTCTGTATGCTTTTTCAGTTGCTGCTCTACCTCTTGGAGTACGGTTGATAAGACCATTCTTTATCAGATATGGTTCATAAACATCCTCTATAGTTCCCGAGTCTTCTCCTATAGCTGCAGCCAGCACCTCAAGTCCAACAGGACCACCTTTAAAGTCTTTGATTATCGTATTGAGAATATTTCTATCCGTATCATCCAGACCAAATCCGTCAACATCTAGTTTATCCAAAGCAGATTTAGCCACATTATAATCAATTTTGCCCTGATGTTCAACCTCTGCAAAGTCTCTTACTCTCTTTAGAAGTCGATTTGCAAGTCTTGGTGTACCTCGTGATCTCTTGGCAATCTCAAGAGCACCTTCTTCATCAACCTTTACACCAAGAACATCTGCAGACCTTACCACAATGCTCATAAGCTCAGCCACATTGTAAAGATCAAGTCTGTTAACGACTCCAAATCTATCTCTCAGTGGAGCCGAAAGCATTCCTGCTCTTGTAGTCGCACCTATGAGAGTAAACTTAGGAAGGTTAAGTCTTATTGACTTGGACTGTTCTCCCTTCCCAACAATAATATCAATAGCAAAGTCTTCCATAGCAGGATAAAGAACTTCCTCCACCTGCTTATTCAGTCTATGTATTTCATCTATAAATAAAACATCATTATCTGAAAGCTTACTGAGTATTGCAGCTAATTCTCCCGTCTTCTCAATAGCAGGGCCAGAAGTAACTTTTATATTTACTCCCATTTCCTCAGCCACTATGGTTGCAAGAGTCGTCTTTCCTAATCCTGGAGGACCATATAAAAGCACATGGTCTAAAGGTTCTTTTCTCTTCAATGCCGCTTCAATAAACACTTTGAGATTTTTCTTAACTTTATCCTGGCCAATATATTCATCCAGGCTTCTTGGACGAAGACTTCTCTCAAGCCCAGCATCTTCAATTGTAGATTCTGTTGTTATAATTCTTTTTTTCATGTTTAGTATGTTAATATTTCTGTATATTTTATTTATTTTTTTATTATAGATAACTATTAAAATATCTTCTTTAATGCAGCATTGATAAGCTCTCCGGCTTCCAGTCCCTCATAACCTTCAATACTTCTTATCGCCTTCATAGCATCTGACCTTGATACGCCAAGAGCCTCAAGTCCTTCTATCGCTGTACTAACTTCATTATCTGCTTCAGCTCCGCTGTAAACAGCCTGAGAACCGGCATTAGAGTTATCAAATATAGTTCCTTCCAGATCTATCTTATCACTAAGTTCCAGCACAACCTTCTGAGCAGTTTTGGCACCCACACCATTTGCCTTACTTATAGCTTTATAATCATGTGCCATTATAGCAGCAACCAGATTATCAGGTCCCAACTCGTCAAGAATCGAAAGACCACTCTTTGGTCCAACGCCACTTACTGTAATAAGTTTCTTAAAAAGGTTCTTCTCCTGATTCGACAGGAAACCAAAAAGTCTAATATCATCTTCTTTAACCTCAACATAGGTAACTATCTTCACTTCTGAATGAAGTTTCGGAAGTTTTCCAATCACATAACTATATGTGAGAATCTCATAACCAATCCCATTATTCTCAACAACTATGTAATCGGTTGATATTTCCTCAAGTGTTCCTGTTATATACGAAATCATGTCAAGCTCCTAAATGAATCCTATTATCTATATATTTACTTATATATTTTTACAAAAAAAGTGCTACACACACAATTAATGTACCGTGTAGCACTTAACATTTCAATTAACTGGCTAAATTTTATAAGAATTCGAAATCATCTGATCCCTCTTCTTCGCCATCACCAATCATAACTTTGTTTGGCTTTCTGTTATCTTCAATCTCTCCTACAAATACATCCTCGCCATCTCCAATTACATCATCACTTGCATTTTCAAAGAACTTTGATGTTGCAGAAGACTCTTTATTATCAGTAGAAGACATCTTAATTTTGCTTGATGAGCTATCTATATCATCAAATGGATCAGATATTGGCTCACTCTTAACTTCAACAGTATCAAATGGATCATCTTTCTTATCTGCCTGACTACCTGATTTACTAGAACTATCAGCAGCGCCATTTAATTTGTTTTCAAGTTCATTAATCTTCATGCGGCTTTCTTCAATAGCTGCATTTAATCTGTCTCTCTCATCCTTTAAGGACTTATTCTCTGTAAATAACTCGTCATATGCTCTATATACTGTATCTACATACTGATCCACATCAGCTTTCTTGTAACCAAATAATCCAGTTCCAAAGCTATGACTCTTTATATCCATAGGTTGCATCATGGTCGTCTCGCCCTCCAACATTGTAATAAACCGGTCATATGACCAGCACCTGTATAAATTATAACATATTTCATTTTACTTTCAACTGTAAATTTATCACAAAAATATAAGATATTTAATCATTTAGTTAATTTTTTTATCGCCTTCCGTTAAAATTCATGATACCAGATATCATATGAGAAACATACTCGTGGACCATTTCTTCACTGCCTAAAAATGAATCCTCCAGCATAATATAAGCCTCTTTACTGCCGGCTCTTTCTCTATAAAGAGCTGCATTTCCCAAATATCCCGGTAAAGTGTATGCGAAGTATCCTTCTTTCTCCTCAAAACCATCATTCTTCTTCGGACCAAAAAAGTACTTTAAGCTTCCAATAGCAATTGGAATATCAAGAAATATCTCTTTACCCTTAACATTTAGAGAACATCCATACGCAGAAGTAAATATATCATGCAGCATCTCTCTATCAAGAAGAGCTTCCACACTAAGGAAAAGATTCCCACCTTTATCTTTCACATTTAGCCCACCAATTTTAAACTTACCATTACATAGCATTGCCAGGCTAAGAATTCCTCCAAGCAGGATCATTCCCTCCATGTCGTCCCGGTTATGTCTAAGTACCAGTTTTCTATTCTTCTGACTCTGAGTAGAAAGATAATCCAGATACACTTCAATAAGCTGGCCACCGTTATACATATCAAGTCTGTTTATTCCAAAATATTTCTCAATAGTCTTCTGCTTAATATTTGGAAGCCCCAGAGCAAACTTTAGAGGCCTGATACATTTCATGAGGTCAAATGAAGTAACTTCATCGAAATTATCTTTCAAGCTTATGGAATACTTTCGATTAATATGAGCCATACGCTTTTTTATGTAGGGAATATCAAAGCGGTCACCATTAAATTCAACCAACACATCATAATCCTTAATGAACTCCTGAAATACCCTGATCATCTCAGGTTCAGATGTACCATCATCATTAAACAGCTGAATTATCTGCCAAGTATCACCATCAAAAATATTTATACCTATGATATAGGTAAATGAGTAATCAGGCGAAAGTCCAGTAGTCTCAATATCAAACATACAGACTTTCTTATCTCCAAAGTAATCTTTTATATAATCATAATCCTTAAGTTTTTCATAAGGCACAGTTTCAATTATTTTTTCCATTTATCACCCGAATATATTATTTTGCGAAAACTAAATTATTCTAAAAAAATATCGCCCATAAGGCGATATTCCTTAAATCTGGAGCAGGCGGGAATCGAACCCGCGTCCGAAAGCTCTTCCATTACAGTATCTCCCATCACAGTGAATGTTTTTACATTCCCTACGCCGCACGACCATTCACAGTCTTACGGTTTCAGTAGCTTGTTATTCTTCCCTGACCTACAAGCTTCGGTCCGGAAGTGCTCCGTCTATTTGGTGCCAGATCCTTGCGCAACGGACGACGCCAGGCTGACAGCTGCTATTTACGCAGCGAGTGCTACTCTATCGTTAGCGTTTATGTTTAATTGAATGTTTTTACGTGGTCACCCACCACGGATGGCTGCCCTAATTTCTAAACCCCCGTCGAAACCAGTACTACCCCTGGTTATTACTGAGCGTCTGTTGATGTGGCATCAGCATCTGATGCACTATTAAATTGATCTAACAGCTGCTGAAGATCATTATTTGATGAAATATTTGCATATTTCTCATTCCAGTTCTTATCAAACCAACCTTCATATTCATTAGCTGCAATAGTTGCATGCTTCTTAGCTTCTTCCTTCTGATATTTATAGAGTTTCTTACCAAGTGGAATTCCGATAATAGCTCCTACGCCAAGACATGTTACAAATACTATAAGAGCCTTTTTAACTCTATTAAGTTTTATAGTCTTCTTACGATTTTTCTTCTCTTCCTTATACTTGTCTACTTTCTGCTGACTCATAGTCGTAATACCTCTAAATAATTTATGTCGGGGCTACAATAGCCAACGACTATAATATACCAAAACAAGTATATAAATCAAGACCTTTATTAAGGAAGACATTAACCTTTAAGTTTAACTTTATAATCTCGTTCAGCCTCTCTCTTTTGATTCTTCTTCATCAGATCAGCTCTCTTATCATAAAGTTTCTTACCTCTAGCCAGTCCAATCTCAACCTTAACCCTGCTGTTACTGAAATAAACCTTAAGAGGAACTATTGCCACTCCCTTTTCTTTGGTCTTTCCCAGCAGTTTATTGATCTCATACTTATGCAGAAGAAGTTTTCTCTTACGAATAGGATCTTTATTGAAAATATTTCCCTTTTCATAAGGATTAATATGCATTTTATTAATATAGACTTCACCTTTATCAATGGTCACATAAGCTTCCTTGATACTACAGTTGCCCTGTCTTAAAGACTTCACTTCAGTACCTACCAGCTCGATACCCGCTTCAAAAGTATCATCTATAAAATAATCATGATAAGCCTTTTTATTATTTGCTATTAATTTTGTCCCAGTTTCTTTAGCCATTTTTAAATCCTTCTAAATATCTATCTTAGAAATAGTATCATTTATATAACAATATATCAATCAACCAATATTATAAAATAAGCTTTACTCAGCAAATTCAAAATCAATTACTCTATCCACTTTGTCGCATCTTATCAACTTAACTCTACATTTATCTCCAAGCTTCAAGATCTTACCTGTGGTCTTTCCTACCATCTCAAACTTATCTTCATAGTAGGTATAATAGTCATCTGTAAGCGCTGCAACACTTACAGCACCTTCAACAGTATTTGGCAGTTCCACAAATATATTCATATTAGTAAATCCGGAAATAATGCCCTCAAACTCTTCGCCTATATGATTGGACATATATTCTATCTGCTTCAGCTTTACAACATCTCTTTCAGCATCCACAGCTCGTCTTTCCTTCTCGGAATTATCCAGAGCAACTTTTGGAAGCAGCTTAGAATAATACTTAATCCTGTTACTTGTCATCTTGCCATGAAGATTCTCCTTGATAATCCTATGTATCTGAAGATCAGGATATCTTCTAATTGGAGAAGTAAAATGGCAATAATACTTACATGCAAGTCCAAAGTGACCAATACAGTCAGTTGCATATCTGGCCTGCTGCATAGAACGAAGCGTCATCTTTGTAAGAAGCGGTTCATAAGCTTCACCCTTGATACTATTCAGCAGCTTCTGATATTCCTTTGGATGAATATTATCACGACTCACCTTAAAGTATTTACCAAAATTCTTCATGGTTTCTCTAAGGATATCAACCTTCTCAGCCACAGGAGTTTCATGAACTCTATATTCAAATGGAATCTCTGCCCAGTAGTATTCTTCAGCAACTGTCTCATTTGCTATGAGCATAAAATCCTCAATGATCTTTGTAGCACAGTTTCTATCATATGGATGAATATCTATAGGAACTCCATTTTCATCCACCACAATCTTAGTTTCGGCCACATCAAAATCTATGGAGCCCCTCTTTTCTCTGGCCCCTCTTATAATGAGTGATAATTCTAACATGCGCCTAAACATTGGAACAAGATAGTCATATCTCTTCATCAGAGCTTCATAACTTCTGGATTGATCTTCTTCAGCGATTTCAGGATGTACCTCCTTACCCTCCAGAATAGTGGCCACATCAGTATAGTTCATTCGCTCATTTACATTTATAAGACCCTCAACTATCTCATGATTTATAACTTTACCTGTCTCATCAATATCCATAACACAGGAAAGAGTAAGTCTATCCACATCATGATTTAGAGAACAGATACCATTTGAAAGCTTATGCGGAAGCATAGGAATAACACTATCAACCAAATAGTTACTGGTTCCACGGCGAAATGCTTCTTTATCAAGTGGAGACTTCTCTGTAACATAGTTGGAAACATCTGCTATATGAACACCAAGGTGATAGATTCCATTTTCATAAGAAAGAGAGATAGCATCATCTAAATCCTTAGCATCTTCACCATCAATGGTAACTGTATCCAGATTTCTAAAATCTTTACGGCCCTTCTTTTCTTCCTCTGCCACTTCATCCGGAATGGAATCCAGTTGCTGTTCCACATCATCAGGAAAATCAACCGGAATGCCGTAAGTCTTCACAACTTGAAGAATATCAGTTTTCGGATCATCAATATGTCCTATAACTTCGATAACTTTACCTTCAGGAGATTTCTTCTCCGTGCCATAATCCTGAAGTTCAACAATTACAAGACTTCCTGTAACCGCATTATGAGATGCATGTCCTGGAATATATATATCATCCGCAATCTTCTTGTTGTTCGGAATTACGAAACCATAACCATTGGCAGATTGGAACACACCTAACAGCTCAGTTGTATTACGGGATAATATCCTGGTTATCCTGGCTTCCTTTCTAGGTCCAGTTACCCGATTTAAAGGAGATATAAGCACCTTATCCCCATGAAACGCATTTAGCGAATCTTTCGCAGGAATAAAGAAATCCTCATCATATCCTTCTACTGTTACGAATCCAAATCCTCTTCTTGTGCTTGAGTAAATGCCCACAAGCATATCCTTTGGAGGAAGCATATATCGTTCATTCTTTGTCTTTATGAGTTTTACATCATCACAAAGTCTATTGAGGAAATCCAGAAATCCATCCTTCTTATCATCCTCAACCTCATAAACCTCACACATTTCCTTAAATCTAAGTGGCCTATAATTCGGTGAAGACATTCTCTCCTTAAAG
>CAMNGU010000018.1 GCA_946538525.1 uncultured Lachnospiraceae bacterium | reverse complement strand
CGGTGTTGGCAGCGGTGATTGTGACTGATAGCCCTGCTGGGAATAACCTGGACTACTATATTGACCATTCCACTGTGGTTGCTGACCATAACCCTGCTGACCGTTATACTGGCCCTGCTGGCCGTTATACTGGCCCTGCTGGCCATAACCCTGCTGACCGTTAAACTGTCCCTGCTGGCCATAACCCTGCTGACCGTTAAACTGGCCTTGCTGGCCATAACCCTGCTGACCGTTAAACTGGCCTTGCTGTGGATTCCCCTGTCGACCCTCCCACTGCTGTGGATAGCCCTGTCCACCCTGTGGAAATTGCTGATTATCCATAAATCACTCAACCTCCTATATTAAGATCACTTTTTTTCCGGAGTAAAATAATAATACGAAGCTGCATTCATATTAGCTATATCTAAAGCTTCATTGCTGCCTTCTTTCAAATAGAAACCATAATATGGAGTCATAACATCATTTTCCATAATGTCCTCTCCATCAACTATCTGCTCTTCATTATGAATAACCAGGCAGACAAAATTGGAAGTATTATACTCCTCATTTCTGTCAATTATACCATCTATTTCATCTCTGGTAACACCATATTCACTCAGGTCATCCACCACATATGCAATGGCTTCAGGTCCTGAATAAAACTCATAGGTTCCTGTATAATAATAATCGTCCTGTTCATCCTTGTTTCTGTAATACTTAAATCTAGTTGATGATTCAAGCACCAGATAGGATCCATCGTTCTCAAGCCAATTATATTTCTGGAAGTAATCTGCAGTTATATCTGCTTCTGGAACAGCTCCAGTCTTACTTAATATAACTCCTAAAGCAACAATTCCTACAAGAAGCAGAAATATACCGCCAAATATAAGTCCCAATATAAGTCCTAGACTGCTCTTCTTTTTCGGAGGCTGTTGTCCCTGCCACTGTGACTGTCCCTGTTGTGGATAGCCCTGTATCTGTGGCTGTCCCTGCTGTGGGTAGCCTTGCATCTGCGGATTCCCCTGCTGTGGGTAGCCCTGCATCTGTGGATTCCATTGCTGCGGATAGCCCTGCTGACCATTAAATTGTCCCTGCTGGCCATAAACCTGCTGGTTGTTGAACTGTCCCTGCTGTGGATAGCCCTGTCCACCCTGGGTGTATTGCTGATTATCCATAAATCTTTCGACCTCCTAAATAATAATTATTTATCTACTGGAGTAAAAAGAATATATAAAGCAGTATGCAAATTAGCTATATCTAAAGCTTCCTCGCTACCTTCTTTCAGATAGAAACCGTAATATGGAGTCTTAACAGCATATATCATACTTTCCCCCTGTAAAACTTAAATGCCTATCTCTTTCTGACAGTATTGAGACTGTCAATAAATACTACAATAAAAGGAATAAATGTACATAATAAATTGATCACATTTAGCGCTGATGGATTATTCATAAATACTTTCATAAAGCCACCAAACAAACTGTTATCACTTATTAATGCAGCAAAACCATATACTACTCTGCTGAAATAAATTGTTCTGAGTAAATAAATGACTGCCAATACTACATAAAGACTGATTATCCATCTTGCTGGAGAATAATCAGCAAAGAATTTTAATGAACCAACAACTGCCACAAATCTAAGAATGTATAAGATCATATATACTACTATATAACTTGTTACAGCTTTTTTCCCAACTGATTTATCCAAAAAAGGAAGCATTGGAACCAAAAATTCCAGAACTGCTGCGACTATTGGAATAGATATACCAAGCAATTTCTTTGTAGCATCATCATTTTCAGTTCTTTTAGCAAGAACAAGACCTATAATTATTGTGATCAAATATAAAAGCACAATGCTATATCTATTTATTATAGTAAATAATATAGATGTTAACGAATCCATTTGTTAATCCTTCAAATTAATCTAATTTAGAAAACCGTGAAAGAAGATCATCTATCCCACCATCTGTCATGGTCGTAGCGGTTACTATCATCAGATACTTATCCTTAATAACATAGAATACTTCCTGCCTAAGCTTGAAACCTTGAACTTCAGAAGTAACGACCGCACAAGGAGTATCCTCTCCAAGAAATGTATCTGATGAAACTTCATAATTAAGATTTGTATATGCGCTATCTTCCAATGCAGCGAGCATATCATCTTTTTGAAGTTCAAAAATCGTTTTTAAATCCACTTCTTCTGGACTAAAATCAAGAGTTTGAATAATAATAGTTACACTATCACCTTTTACAGTGGATGAAACCATATCGATTATCTGACGATTCTTCTTAAGCTGTTCTTCAAACTCGCCCTCTTCCATATTCAAAAAGCTGCCTGAAGCACCATTAACTACAGCTATCTCTTCCTCAGACTTTACATGTTCAGTAGCACTTGGAGTATATGTAAGTCCAAAGAACTCATTTGTATAAAGTCCATTTTCATATTTGCCAAGAGTAGACTTAGCATCTGAAAGGTCAGTATCCGATTCCTCTGTAGCTGCTTCAGTTTCTTCTGTTGCTTCTTCAGTTTCCTCTTCAGTAGCTTCTTCAGTAGACGCTTCCGTTTCTTCTTCGGTTTTAGCCTCTCCCGTATCTCCCTGGATATCCCAATCATCTTCAGAATCACTGACCAGATTCTCTGTTACTGTTTCTTCTGAAGCAGTTTCTTTATGTCCATTAACGGATCTTAGTATAGCCACTAAGCCCACAACTGCCAGCAAAAGCAAAACAACCGCTCCACAGACAATACCGATTATAAGTCCAGCGTTGCTCTTCTTCGGAGGCTGGTTGAACTGATTCTGACTATATGGTGCCTGAGGCTGACTATACTGCCCCTGACCATACTGGCCTTGCGGCTGATTATATTGCCCTTGACTGTACTGGCCCAGATTCTGACCAAACTGATCAGGATTCTTAGTATACTGACCGGCATTCTGATTATACTGACCCTGGCCGTACTGTCCATGGGTCTGATTAAACTGGCCCTGGTTATACTGGCCCGAGTTCTGGTTAAACTGTCCCTGGCCATACTGTCCTGGATTCTGATTAACCTGTCTCTGGCCGTATTGTCCAGGATTCTGACCATACTGGTTATATGGATCCTGGCCACCTGAATATGGACCATTCTGATTAATCTGATAATTATCACTCATATTATCATCCCTTATTTACTACTATTAGAGAATTTAGAGAATTTTAAGATTAGTCCTCTTTAGCATTTATAGAATTAATAAGGCCACCGCTAGTAATAATATTCTGCATAAATGGAGGGAATGCCTGTCCCTGATACTTTTTTCCTGTAGTCAGGTCTGTGATCTCTCCTGTATCGAAATTAACTTCAACTTCATCCTCAGCCTTAATCTCTTCGCTTGCTTCCTTACACTCAAGAATAGGAAGTCCGATGTTGATAGAGTTTCTATAGAAAATTCTTGCAAATGATTCTGCAATAACACATGAAATTCCTGAAGCTTTAATAGCAATAGGTGCATGCTCTCTTGAAGAACCACAACCAAAGTTTTTACCAGCAACCATGATGTCGCCGTCCTTTACTCTATTTACAAAATCCTTATCAATATCTTCCATACAATTCTTTGCTAATTCCTTAGGATCTGCTGTATTAAGATATCTTGCAGGAATGATAACATCTGTATCTACATTATCGCCATATCTATGTACTGTACCTTTAGCTTGCATTTCATTCATCCTTTCGCAAATAAGTTTTTCTTATTATATGTATCTTATAAGTCTTCTGGGCTGCTGATTTTTCCTGTGATTGCTGAAGCAGCAGCTACTGCTGGGCTTGTAAGATAAATCTCAGAATCGATGGCACCCATACGACCGATGAAGTTACGGTTTGTTGTGGATACTGCTCTTTCACCATGAGCAAGGATTCCCATATGTCCACCAAGACATGGTCCACAGGTTGGTGTACTTACGATAGCACCTGCCTCAATGAATATCTCAACCAGACCTTCGCGAAGCATCTGAAGATAGATATCCTGTGTTCCAGGAATTATTATAACTCTGATCCAATCAGCGACCTTACGACCATTCATAATATCTGCTGCGATACGCATGTCATCTATACGACCATTTGTACATGAACCGATAACAACCTGGTCGATCTCGATATCGCCTTCTGCGTGGATCTGATCAATTGTCTTTGTATTCTCTGGGAGATGTGGAAATGCTACTGTTGGGCGAAGGCTTCCAAGATCAATCTCGATAACCTCGTCATAATCTGCATCCTCATCTGCCTCATAAACATCATATTCTTTATTTGCAAATTTCTCAGGCGCATGCTCTTTCATATACTCAAGAGTCAGCTCATCAACTGGGAAGATACCGTTCTTAGCACCAGCTTCAATAGCCATATTTGCAATAGTAAATCTATCATCCATAGTAAGTGACTTAACGCCATCACCAACGAACTCCATTGATTTATATCTAGCGCCATCAACACCGATCATACCGATGATATGAAGAATAAGATCCTTGCCACTTGTCCAAGGAGCTTTCTCACCCTTAAGCACAAACTTTATTGCTGAAGGAACCTTGAACCATGCCTTACCAGTCACCATACCGGCAGCCATATCAGTAGAACCAACACCAGTTGAAAATGCGCCAAGAGCACCATAAGTACAGGTATGTGAATCTGCACCAATACAGGTATTACCTGCAACGATAAGTCCCTTCTCTGGGAGCAGTGCATGCTCGATACCCATCTGTCCAACATCAAAGTAATTCACAATGTTATTTGCCTTAGAGAAATCTCTAACCTGCTTAACATGCTCAGCACTCTTGATATCCTTGTTTGGTGTAAAATGATCCATAACAAGTGCAATCTTCGTATTATCAAATACTGTCTTCTTCTTAAACTTATCAAGCTCATTTATAGCTACAGGAGTTGTAACATCATTTCCAAGTACAAGATCCAGGTTAGCCTCAATAAGGTCGCCCGCCTTTACACTCTCCAGTCCTGCATGAGCTGCAAGTATTTTCTGCGTCATTGTCATTCCCATAGTTTTTTCCTCCTTATGGTCATAGATAAAAGACATTTTAGCATAAATCCAATATTATTACAAAATGAAAAATGATAATCCTGGTAGCACAAAAATCACTTCGTGCTTTTTAAAATTGCTAAAACAAAACTCTTAAAATAAAAAAGTCATCCGGAATAGCCAGACGACTTATAATATCTCTAAAAATCAAAAAAACCTTGAACAATATCAACTATATTAACCATTGACTCTAAACAAGACCTTGCTACAACTTTGTACCCTCTAATATTCAAGTCAAAAAATTTAAGTTGTTCACAGAGTACTATTCCCTCAACATCCTTTTCTTCAACATAAACATGTATACTATTTTCTTCAACATTTATATCTTTTATCACCACACCTCACTTCCAATAGGCTCTCCCCAGTCGAACTCACCACTAAATTTAAGTGGTTTCCCCGATTCCTCGACTCTCTCTTCAAGAGTTTTGTGTACATATTTCTTAGATATAACAATAGAATCATCTTTTAATTTTATTTCTACGGGTGTATCAACAGTAATACCAAGACTTTTTAAATATTCTTGAGGGATTCTTATACCTTGACTATTCCCCCACTTCTTTATAGCAGCTTCCATATATCCACCTATCCTCTATTTATGTATATACATCTATATAAAATTTGTCAATATTACTGTCTCACCTTAGAAACAAGATTCAGCACATCTACAACCTGCTGTTTACCATATACCAGGAATATCTGATCACATATCCATTGATAAAGATCACGGTCCTCTTCACTCAGCTCAACTCCCTTTTCCATGTAGTAAACTACATCAACTTCTCCACCCATAGAAACAGTGTAGTTATAACTGAGTTCTTCTCCACACTCTTTTCCAGAATCATATATAACTCTCTCCATAGTCTGTCCCGGACGCATATGATGCTGCTCTGGAAATTTAATTCTGAGTATGGTCTTTGAATAATGCATATCCTCAGCCATCTTAACATAGTCTTCTGGAACCGGATATGTTAGAGCCGCCTCATGTGTATATTTGTAAATGAATTTCCGAATATCTTCGTATATTTCCTGTTTATTTAGATTGCTCATGTTATTCTCGTATAATCCAATTATCTATTTAGGTGATTGGATCTACTTTCCCTTTCCTAAATTTTCTTGTTTATATTTCGAATCTAGATTTAGAATTTAAACTTAAAATTTTTACTTAGAATTAATATATTAAGTACATATTTAAATTTCAAAAATCTTATTTAGACCTATTTATAAAGCATCTTATTCATGCAATACAAATTTCGGAGGAATCAAACCTCTTATCTGTTCCAGCGGAAGTCCAATTGAATTATATACATTTACCTTTCCATAATTAAAGAAACCATAACTGATTCCAAAGATTATTCTCTCATCCTCTATATCAATTCTCTCAGGATAAAGTTTAACTTTCTGGGGCTGAACCCAGGTTCCATCCTCCAGCAATATCTCAAAGCCAAAGACATGATCCGCTTCCTCGGACTCACCTCTCAGATTTATTAACTCATTTCCTCCGAGACAAAGCCCATCATACATATCATCTACATATATGGAAACCTGATGCTTCTGTACAAGGATATCGGTTACGCATGGATATTTCTTCTTTTCCTGCACCTCATATATGTTCCCCAGCATTATATCACCAACTCTATTTCCAGGTGTCATCTTATCTGTTGGATGCACATTATCATACTCACCCAAATCTAGCATAGGAACAAGATAGAGATTATTTATCCCACCATGATAAACAAGTTCCTGCTGCGCCTCTCTGATATAAGCCCAATCTCTTAGATCCTCCTGGCCATACTCAATAAACATGGTAAGCTGAACCAGAACTACCGGAAGATTCTCATCACAAAAATCACTACGCCACTGGGAAATCAGCCCTTTCAGCAAATTTCTATACATGGTATTCAGTGTAGGCTCATCTACCCAATCCGGATGATGCTTGCCAACATATTTACTGTTTTCTTTTTCGCTATCTTTCTCAGAAATATCATTTCCAGAAGCAATCTGCAGTCTTATCTCTTTTATCAGCTGTTGAGTCACTTTGTAATCTCTTACAGCATCCTCTTCGCCCTGATAATAGACTACTCCTTTTATGGTATAAGGTGCAACCCGCTTCAGCATTGTATAATATAGACCAGCTGGTCTAAATTCCGAGGTTGTTCCAAGTGGTGGCGGCCAGGAATATCGCCCAGCCTTTTCATAGATTTCCTGAAGAGAAACATTTGGATCAGCAGCTTTAAGTTCAGCAACTATCTGGTCATGTTTCTCATTTCTATCATTAAAATCCTTTAGAATTGCTTCATATTCCTCTTCTGTCTGGTTTGAGATTATGGAATTATACTCATCCAGATATATCCGCCCTTCCGGAAGACTTTTCAACCTCTCCTTAGACAGCCAACAGGAAATGGATGTGCCGCCTTTATAGCAGTCAATGATTCCAATCGGAACTCCCAGCTTCTCATAAAGCATAACTGCATAATAATATCCAATGGCCGACATATCTCCAAAGGTTTTATCAGTTACTTTATTCCAGCAGCTTTTCTCCTCGGCTTGCTGAAGTTCTTCACCCAGAACCCCCACAACCAGAACACTATAATATCTAATCTCAGGGAAGTTTGCCCTTTCAATCTCTCGACTTCCACCTCTGGCATCCCTTAACGGAAACTCAATATTGGACTGACCGTTATTCAGCCAAACCTCTCCATAATAAACATCATGAATAACAACTGTCTCATTATCATTTTTAGAAGTAATCTTCAGTTCAAATGGACCTCCAGCCGGATGCGCCGGCAGTTGCAGTTTCCAACTGCCTTCAGGTATATCAGCCATGACACTTATATTATCGATTTCGATTTTTAGTACATCTTCAGAATCATTCTCACCAAATATATTTACTTTATCATCTCTCTGCAGGACCATTCCGTCCTTAAATATTGCAGCTAGTTTCATCCTCTTATCCTCATTAATTGCTTACAAGAACCTCTGTAATATCCTTAGTACCACTGCCACCAATAACACTCTTCAAACGCTTTGTAACCTCAAGAAACATCCTGCCATTATGATATGGACATTTCCACTCATCTACGATCGGTTTACCCACATTACTTACTTTATTTTCATTACTTACATTATTTTCATCCATTCCCAATTCAACTTCATTCAGCCACTCAGACGGAACGCGGTAATCCACCATATTATTCTTGATAAAATCCCAAATGCCAACAACAGCTCTTAGATATTTCTCAGCTGAGTCATCCATATTCTTTTTATTTGAATTATCATCTATATTTTTATCCGACTCTCTATCTAAATCTCTTTCTAAATCTCTATCTGAGTCTTTATCTGAGTCTTTATCTTGCTCATCATAAGTAAAGGCATTAAGCATCATTTCCAATTCTCTCTGATTATATGCATTTACAAAGCCCACCATGCATTCACACTGTACCCACCAAATTCTGGTTTCCAGCACCTTGCCATCTTCGGCCTCTGCAGGTGAACCATTCAGGAACTGATCAGCGCTATCATTCTTCACCACATCATAGATAGTTTCAGCAAGCACTTTAGTTATGTCTGAAAGGTCATACTCCGTACCACCAATCTTGTCCAGGCCAAGTACCTGCATAGTCTTGTAAATGAGCCAGGACGCCTCTATATCGTGGCCAAAACTATGAAGGTCAATGATTGGATTATAATCAAAATCGAAGAAGACCTCCAGTCTCTTCTTCTCAGGATTATAAATCTTCTCCTTAAAGATTTTCAGTATCTCAAGAAGCTTTGTCCTTACTTCATCTGCCCTTCCGGTTGTTCCCTTAAATGTATATGTAGTAATATTTGTATAATATTCTGGAATATAATTATTCTTCATCTCAGAATTAACATCTACTTCGTAAAGCTCAGTGTAAGCTTCCATGACATGAAGAAGTGTGTTCATGGTTCTATCTGCCATAACACCATTTTCAGAAAGCTTCTCATTTGAAGCCTGATTAAACTCCTTATCAAAAGCTTCCAGATAGCCCTGCTGATCTCTACATTTGGTCTCTATCACATCAAAAAGCTTATAAGCAAGCTCCAGTGCCTCTCTATCACCAGAAGCATCATAGTAGGACGCCAGCGCATATATCGCAAAGGATTGACAATAGGTATGTTTTGAATCATCTTCAGGCTTTCCATCATAGGAAACCGACCAGTACACGCCTCCATAAATCTCATCTAGAAAATATTTACGCATGAAGTCGTAGCTGTTTTTTGCAAAGGAAAGATAATGCTTATTTCCTGTAAAGGAAAACATATTCGAAAACATCCATAGGATGCGGCTGTTCAATATACATCCCTTATCAGCCTTCTTGTCCAGCTCCAGGCCATTTGTATAAAGTCCATAATATCCACCATATTCCATATCTGACATTCGCATCCAGAATGGAACCATATGATTGATGAACTCATTACTCATCTCCCCCAGCATTTCTTCGATCATCTTCCCCAAATCATTTTTTTCTAATGATTTAAGATCTAATTTATCACTATTTAACATTTTTCACCCTCCAACACACCAAAAAACAGTTTTTAGCCACTTTATAAATAGTCATAATTACATACAATATTAAACCATTTAATGTATTTGATGCAAGAAAAATAGACGGTCCATTTTGAAAATGAACCGTCTATAGATAACATTTTAATTAACACTGAAAAGCAGCTGTCCGTAACTTGGGAATGGCCAATCTCTTTGGGATGTAAGCATCTCTGCTTCGTCTACATATCCTCTAAGTTTAGACATAGATGGAAGCAGCTCGTCTCTAACATATGCTGATGACTTGAAGATATCATCTATTGTCTTAAGATCCGCAAGCTTTTCTTCAAGTTCGATAACTGAATCCATAATAAAGTCAGTAAGTTCTGAAAGTCTTTCCATTGTAGATACTTCGTATTTACATTTTACATTTTCACTTACCTGTCTCATAAGCACTACTGTCTGAGAAAGTCTGTAAAGGTATCTCTCGATAGCTGGAAGATAGTTCTTACGAACCATATCCACCATAGTAAGTCCTTCAATGTTTACTGTCTTAACATAGTTCTCAAGCATGATCTCACATCTTGAATGAACCTCAGCCTCAGTAAATACCTTATGTTTAATGAGCATCTGAACATTTTTCTCATCAAGAAGGCGTGGCATAGCATCTGCTGTAGTCTTCAGATTTGAAAGGCCTCTTCTCTCAGCCTCTTTAACCCACTCTTCACCATATCCATTTCCATCGAATAAGATTCTCTCATGTTCCCTGATGACTCTCTTAATAAGTTCATGAAGTGCATTTTCAAAATCCTCTGCTCCTTCAAGCTCGTCAGCATACTGGCGAAGACTTTCTGCAACTGCTGAGTTAAGCATGATATTGCAGCAAGCAATACTATTGGAAGAACCAAGTGATCTAAACTCGAACTTGTTACCTGTAAATGCAAATGGTGATGTTCTATTTCTATCTGTTGTATCTCTTGAGAATCTTGGAAGTGCATGAACTCCAAGCTTAATCTTAACCTCTTCCTTACCCATATAAGGAACATCATTCTTAATTGCTTCAAGAATCTCTGTAAGTTCCTCTCCAAGGAATATAGAAATGATTGCTGGAGGTGCTTCATCCGCACCAAGTCTATGATCATTTCCTGCTGTTGCAACCGACAGTCTAAGAAGATCTTGATAATCATCTACCGCCTGAATAACAGCGCAAAGGAATAAAAGGAACTGAGCATTCTCATATGGTGTTTCACCAGGTGACAGAAGGTTAATTCCTGTATCTGTTGCGATGGACCAGTTGTTATGCTTACCAGAACCATTTACACCGTCAAATGGTTTCTCATGAAGAAGACATACAAGACCGTGTCTGTTTGCAACTTTCTTCATTATCTCCATGGTCAGCTGATTTGAATCAGTTGCCACATTTGTTGTTGAATATATAGGTGCCAGCTCGTGCTGTGCTGGAGCAACTTCGTTATGCTCTGTCTTAGCAAGAATTCCAAGCTTCCAGAGTTCCTCATTAAGATCTTCCATGAATTCACTTACGCGAGGCTTGATAACTCCGAAGTAATGGTCATCCATCTCCTGTCCCTTTGGAGGCATAGCTCCAAAAAGTGTTCTTCCTGTATATTTAAGGTCCGGTCTTCTGTTCCACATCTCCTGATCAACAAGGAAATATTCCTGCTCAGCACCAACGCTTGTTCTAACATACTTTGCGTCTGTACCGAATATTTTCAGAATTCTCATTGCTTGTCTGTTAATTGCCTGCATAGATCTAAGAAGTGGTGTCTTCTTATCCAATGCCTCTCCTGAATATGAACAGAATGCAGTTGGAATACAAAGTGTATGATCCTTGATAAATGCAAATGAAGTAGGATCCCAAGCTGTATATCCTCTTGCTTCAAATGTTGCTCTAAGTCCACCTGAAGGGAATGATGATGCATCAGGCTCTCCCTTAATAAGTTCTTTTCCTGAGAACTCCATGATCACTCCACCATCTGGAGAAGGTGTTATGAAACTGTCATGTTTCTCAGCAGTAACTCCTGTAAGAGGCTGGAACCAATGTGTAAAATGAGTTGCCCCATTTTCAATTGCCCAATTCTTCATTTCCTCAGCAACAACATCTGCAACCGTATCTTCCAATCTGACATTCTCATCAATTGTCTTCTTAAGTGAAGCATAGACATCATCTGAAAGTCTTGCTCTCATCACCTTATCGTTGAAGACAAGAGAACCAAACATCTCTGGAATATTTATTCTTTCCATATTTTTCCTCCGTAAGCTTCTTCGCTATGTAAAAACCATGTTTTCACAAAACTTTGTAAAGTATAACACTCTAAAGCCTCTCATTCAACCCTGCCCACGCTTTATATTATTAGTTATATCATCAGGTTAACCTAACTTTATAAAGGCATATGGTAATTTTTCACTATACTTAAAAACATCCTTCTATTTTTTTATTAAATTTATATAATCAAGGCTATAAGCTTTTCTAACTAAATTATTTACTATTTTTTTCTAGATTCTTCTGAGAATATTTATAGTACTTAAATACAAAAAACTTATGCAGAAGTTTTTGAACAAAAAAACACCTGGATTTCAGAATTCCAAAATCCAGGCGCTTTATATTTAATTATTTAAGAATAGAATTATTCTTCTTCGTCACGCTTTTTATATATCACATTCTTAAGCTTAAATACTGCCACAAGAAGAACAACATCAAGTATAAGTACGATAAATGCTATTGCTGTTGGTGCATTATCACCAGTATTTGCCTGCTTAATAGCCTTTGCAGCCTTCTGTGCAGGAGTTGGATTATCTTGTGAAGGTGGTGTCACCTGAGCACCCGGAGCAGCATCTGATTGCTTATCTGAACTGCTATCCGGCTTTGTATCTGGCTTTGTTTCTGGAACCTGTTCTACAGTGTCCACATATAAGATTCCGTAAAGTGAAAATCTATCTGAACTAAATGATAGTTCTCCATTACTATATGTTGAATCAATCACCTTAGCCTCAGCATCATGATATCTCACTACCTTGAATGATCTTGTTGTATTGGCAGGCACATTCTTCATAGCATCAGATACTTTAAGCTTTAATGATAGTGGTGAATCAAGTTCATGAAGCTGTACCGGACCAACAAGTGTAATATCCTTAAATACCTTGATATCATACATAGTCCCAATAACCGCTCCATCCCCAGCTACAGCCTTCATAGCAGCAACCACACTATCTTCTGGCATATCAGCCATATCAATAGTCATATAAGTAACAGCTTCAGCTCCATCTTCAACCTTCTTTTCATCTTCATCTGTAAGGATTACATCAAGCACATCATCAGTACTATCTGTAATACCGATATCTGAAACTCCAGAACCAAGGCGAACTTCAAAAGTCTTTCCATTTGGAAGCTTATTAACTGTAAGCTTAGCTTCTTTATATATCATTTCATAGTTATCTGCTGAAACACCTGATACCTTAATGATATATTCACCTGCCGGTGAACCTGGCTTATAAGCATTTCCATCTGCGTCCACATATTCAAATTTAAGTGAACCAGAGAGAACATTTTCGTCATCACCTGTGAAGAAACCATCATATGTAACTTCAGGATCAGTAACATCTTCACCGTAATTTATTTCCACATCATTTGGTGTAATCTCAAGTGGAAGCTTCTTAATCTCATAATCAGCTGTGGCATATGTATAACCAGATGTGGCATCTCCCACACTAACTCTTACAGTATACTTACCGGCATTAACTGGTGATACACTAGAATATGTACTATCATCTTCTCCCTGAACTTTATACTCTCCAGGATTTGAATCCAGCAGATTATTAGTTGTCCAACCAGAATCCTTTCTAATAATAACATTTGCGATATTACCATTATAGTTTTTATCCTGTGCTTCAACTGTAAGCTTAAATGGCTGCCCTGTAATATCACAAGATCCCACCTTGCATCCACAAGTAGCATTTATAACATTAGGAGATGTCTTATCTGTCTCATATTCCCACTGATGTATATGAGCAGCAAGACGAAGTTCTGTGCCATTATCTGTTTCAACTACATAAAGTCCTTTATTATCGCTTTCAAAGTAATCTTCAGCATCAGCATTTGGATTATTAGACTCAAAACCTAAAGTGAAGACACCCTCAGTTGGAGCATTATTCTTAAGTATAGTAACACCAATCTTTTTAGTATTACTCATAACCCCTGTATTAACTCGGTTACCTTCTAATAAAACAACATTTCGTGAGTTATTTTTTGCTGTATTCCCTGATATATCAGGAGCACCTGAAACACTAAGAGTAGCACCACTATCTACATAAACACCACCCTTCAAAGATGAATTTCCAGTAATACTTCCCCCTGATATATTAGCAGATCCACCAGATAAAATATATACTGCTGCAGTATTATCTCCTTTAATACCATTATTTCCAGTTATGGAACCTCCAGTCATATAAAACTTTCCGCTTCCCTTTACTCCATAAGATCCACCAGTAATAGTTCCTGCATGTAGATAAAATTCGCCATCATCATAAAGATATATTAATCCATCTTCTCCATCAGTCGAAATAATCCTTCCTTTTCCCTGATCATCATAAATATGTACCACATCTCCATGAACCTTCATGGCATGGCCACCACCGCTAATACTATATGTATGACCGTTAAGACATAAATTCAGATTACCATTTGGGGTATGACCAGGGGCATTAACGTCTTTTATAAGCACATAATTTCCAGTTTGCGGAAGCTTATTCGAGGCATCAGCTGAAGCCCCGTACTCTGCCTTAGCAAGTTCATCAGTCCAAGGAATAAATGTAATTCCATCATGCTGATGAATCTCAAATTGTGCATTTCCATCCGGTGTAAGTGAAACCAGATATTCCGGAATATCACTGGAGAAATTTGCATATACATCATAATCTCCTGCAGCGCCAAATCCAGAAGTAAATACTCCAGTTGTTGGAGCATTATTATCATCTAGCAGCGTAACGCTTGCCTTTCCTGTAAAACCAGCTGCATTTATCTTCTTACCATCTCCAACAGTAATATTTCTAACAGTATTTCCATCTGTATTACCAGAAATAATTGGAGCACCAGAAAGATTAAAAGTTCCCTTTTTAAAGTAAATTCCACCCATTGGACCGCTATTACCAGTTATAGAACCACCTGAAAGATTAAAAGTTCCTCCACTAACATAAACTCCAGCTCCATTTTCATAACCAACATTGTTAGAGATAGAACCACCTGACATATTAAATGTTCCAGAAGCAACTGTAACACCTCTAGCATCAAGTGTAGATCCACTTGTCCTATTATTGGAACTTATAGAACCTCCTATTAAGTTAAATGTACCTCCACCAACATAAACTCCATATTTATTATTCGTTAATGTCCCTCCATACATATTGAAGGTACCACCCGGATAAATATATGCAGCGCCATCATTTCCGCTAGCTGTACGCGTATTAACTATCTGACCATTACCTTCATCATACAGATTTAAAGTACTTCCATCACTAATATAGAAACAATTCTCACCATTAGTTATGGTATGTCCATTTAGACAGAGATTGACTATTCCTGTAGGAACATCCCAATGTCCTGTCAATGTAACATCCTTATCTAAACAATAATTACCAGCCACAGTTGGCATACTATCTTCACTAGTCCATAGATCAAATACTATCCCATCATGTTCATGAGTTTCGCCAACATAATTGATATATACCGTATAAGCTACATTGTTATCATTATCAAGGTAAAGATTATAAACCAATTCCTCTGTAAATGGAGCTTCAACTCTTATTCCGGGTTCTCCATTTATATTAGCTAATATAACACTTTGGCATGCTGAAGATGTTGTTACATTTGTAACTTTACTACTAGTTCCTTCTTCAATAATACCGACTGCTCTAGCCACATCATTAAATGTAATCTGTTGACCAAGAGTCACCTGAACTGATTTATTATCGTATGTAAACTCCAGCACATAATACGAAAAGCCATCTGTCTTTGCTGTAACTGTATCGCCTGACTCATATGTAGAATTAAGCTTATCAGCATCTACAATACCAGCATCTCTATCGATATGATAAACAGATGTTTCAAGATTAGATTTTGCGATCATTGAATCGGTAAATGAAACTTTAACCTCACCCTTTTCATTATCAGGCTGAATCTCATTACCATCCACATCATATATTTTGATATCAAATGTTTTAGATGACGCAACAGTTCTACCCGCTGTTCTTTCTTTATTTATTGCAGAAACAACACCAGTATTAGTCGCCTCAACATCTGTAACCTTTCTAACAGACAAAGTTGATCCGGCAGGGAAAACTCCCTTATCAGCACTTACCTTAATGGTAACTCCGTCCACAACCTTCTCATCTGAAAACTCAATTTCTTCTTCAGAATTTTCTTCCGAATCCTCTTCAGATTTTTCTTTAGAATTCTCTTCAGAATCCTCTTTTTCAGCATCAGACTTTTCCGCATCACCATTTGATGCAGTATCCGTCTTTACTTTAGCCTTGTCAGTTCCGTTTTTTCCGGAGGTCTGCTCTGGCACAGCCTCATTCTGTTCACTTGAATTTTTATTAGAATCTTGTGGCTCTTCTCCACTTGTATCTTGAGGATTAGATACCTGTGAATTTGCCGCATCATCATCACCAGTATCAGCCTCAGCATCTGTAACTGACGCCTTACCTGTCAGATTTTCAGCTACAACTTCTGGCATTGGATTAGGCATAAATCCAAAAACGAGAGCCATAACCACAACCCAGGCTATAACCTTTCTTGTTTTCTTTGCTAACCTCATACTCTCTTTTTCCTCTCTTTCTTTAACATTTAGTAAAGAAATAAATACTCAAAACCCTTCTAAAAAACTTGGCTCAAATATACTCCCACATATATTCTCGCCTCATATTAAACTGCATTTTCCCCAAAATACAGTACCCCAAGGATATTATATCACAGATTTTAAAGATTACCCCCTACTTTTTTACATATTTCACAAAATAAAGAGATAAGACCTACTCAAAGTCATTTATTCAAAGTCATTCTCTGTTCGTACTCATTTTTCGGCATAGGCTTCGCATAGTAGTATCCTTGGATCATATCACAATCCAGCTTAACAAGCAGATCAACCTGTTCTTTCTCTTCTACACCTTCAGCAACTGTACGCATTTCAAGGCGCTTAGCCAACTTTATAGCTTCTTCTACAACTATATCACCACGCTTACCAGCATTCTCCCCTCTAAAGAAGTCCGCATCCAGTTTAAGAACATCTAGTGGCATATCTTTTAAAGAGTTAAGAGATGAATATCCCGCTCCAAAGTCATCCATTGAAACAGAAAATCCATAGCTCTTCAGTCTCTTAATCGTCTCAACAAGAGCATTCTTATCATCAAAGAAAGCGCTTTCTGTAAGCTCAATCTCTATAAGATCATGAGGACACCCTGCTCTATCGATTATATCTCTAATCTGCTCAGCAAGATCACTCTCAATAAAATGAGCCCTTGAAACATTTACTGAAACGGGAACGCATTTATAACCCTGGTCGTACCATCTCTTCTGATCTTTAGCCACATGTTCTATCATATAGTGATCTATCTCAGTAATAAATCCATTTTTCTCAAATATAGGAATTATCCTACCTGGAGAAACTAAACCAAATTCTGGTGACAACCACCTGATAAGCGCTTCTGCGCCACGAAGTTCATTTGTCTTTGGATCATATTTAGGCTGATAATATACCTGGAATTGTTCTTGTTCAAGTGCATCCCACTGTTTCTCATGCACAATATCATTCCAATGCTGCTCATCCATAAGCTTCTGATCAAATATGCGGATGTTTAAACCATCTGTATCTGCCAGCGAAGCTTTTGCAGCGCATGCATTATTATATATATTTTCGATATTTAGATTCTTTCTTGCCAGCTTACTAACCTTTGCCGCTTGATTCTGTCTCTCTTTATCAATTTTAGAATCATTAGATTTAGAGCTATTTGTTTTAGAGCCATTAGAATTTAGATTAGAATTTTTTGAAAGTGTATCAAAATAAATGCTATTTAATAAGGCTACGCCTGTATGGAAAGTAAATTCATGATTTGGAACAATATCATTCAAAGCCTTCATCAAATCCTGAAGTCTTTCCTTAAGTTTATCTACATCATCATATTTCAGGAGTAGTGCAAAGTTAGAAGTTGTGGCATGAGCACATATCTCTTTACTCATCAAATGATTTGTAATCTCCACATTTATCTTGGATAAAAGCTTATCCCCATCAGAAATGGAATGGCAAAGACAATAATTTCTATAATTCTTAAACTCAAGACTTACTACCGCATAGTTATTCTTAGAATTAGCGCCTTTTCGGATAATTTTATTGCCATAAACTACAAACCACATCCAGTTATAGGCATCGATAACCATATCCTTATAGAACAGCCATTTGATTCGTTGTCTGTTTACAGCGCTAAATCCAATCACAAATGCCATAACTATAATGTATAGAACAAGGAAACCTAAGACACCAATAATAATCTTTAATATCAAAAGTAAATCCCGCATATTAACTGAAAGAAGGGCCTTACCGATAAAATGGCTTCCGTCTTCAAGTTCAGTTGAAACCCATATTGGAATCTTAATGTCTTCTATGGCATCCATGGCGCCTTCATTGGCATTATAAGAAACAACAACTCCTTCTTCTTCCATTTCACCAGTATTTAGATTTAAAGAATGTTCTTCCTCATGAGATAAAGAAAAATGAATTCCTTCATCGTTATAAAGCTCATTTAGTTTCTTAATAAACTCATTGGTCTTGAACCCTAAAGTACCATCTTCCTTAGGATATAAATATCCTGCCTTTGTGTCCTTATATACAACAAATTCATTCTCTGCATTTTCCAGTTTTACTACTGCTCGTTCATCACTACAGGTATTTTCGCCATTTTGATATATAACTTTATCTTTGGAATCCTTTACAATAAAAGAAGTGTTGCTGGCATCAATTATCCTCTTGATATCTTTGGAATCTTTTCCTTCTTCATACATCTTCGCTATTGTGGTAATTCGATCATATTCTTCAGCAAACTTATTCTCAATAGCATATTGAACAAAAAAACTAGAAGCGACAACAAATACTACTATTATAAAAATCACAAACAAAAATGAAATTATTATATTTCCTAAAACAGAATTAAATCTAATGCTATTATAAAGCCGTTTATTTTTATTACTCATAATGAAGTCTCCTCCATATATTTTTATTCTAGTATAGCTTATTAATACATTAAATTCATTAAATATTCCTTAATTATTCCGTCAAAAATATTATTTTTATTTACAGCTTTTTCATCTTTTTTAGAAACTCTGAATTAGGACAAAGGCCACCATAACGAACCTGATTATACATATCGGATATTTCCTCATTTTTAGACTGAGCTTCCATATCCTTTTCAGTAACCACCTGTTCCTTGGTTGAAACCTTATCCAAGGTGGAACGATGATTCATCATATCAAGTATATCTCCTGTGGTAGACGAATCTACCGGCACAAAGAATCTCTTGAATGTAAGAACCTTCTTTCTATAAATCCTTCTGGCTTTCATCTCTGGAGAGTTACCTGCTAATTTATCAGGTTTACTATATCTTTCAAACTTTACCCCTCTTCTTTTCTTTGAGCTAATATCCTCCACGATATCCGTATCTTTTCTATGTCTCAGAATAAGAAGCCTGATGAGCCATTTGAAGAAGCTAAAGACTATATATACAATAAATAATATGATTGCTGCAGTAAGGATAAACTGAAGAATATCAGCAAACATATTTGGCTTATCTTCAACCTGTTTAAGAGGTGGAAGAGCTTCTTGAGTATTAGGCAGCCCTAATCCCATCATTGCAAATAAAAATTGAAAGATTGCTATACCTATAACAAGCAGGATTTTTATGCAAAACAGAATATATTCCCATATACGCATAAGCAGCTCATCAAAATGAAGCAGATTACCAACTATTATGACTATAACACTGCCCAAAAGTATTCCTAGAACAATAAGGGAATTCACAGATATTATCTGTTTTAAAGGAGCACCCTCTAGAAAGCTGGTCTTTTCCAGATGGCCTTCTAACCCCTCTACATAAAGTGATACAAAATACATCATTATGATGCAGACTGTAACTACATAGGAGACATTTATAAGTGCTGAATTATGAAAATAGCATCCAATTCCAAAGGTACAAAACCCAAAGATAATAGCATGAAATGGTGTCTCTAAATTTCTTCTTATGGTGTAATTATTATGTAGGTAAACCAACCCATCAAAAAACAGAAACGCCACAATAAATAGAATGAATACTTTTATAAATATATTCTTAACCAGAAAGAACGACAGTACACCTAGCACTAAATGCCCCAAAAACAAAACCACGCCTTGACTCATCACATCCCTTAGTGTATAGGATATTGCCAGCAATCCCAAAACATAAAGCCACCATCTAAAAGGAATAACCGGCTGATCAAAAAGACCATTTACCATATTAAGTATCAAGATGATATAGAAATACTGATACAGAAGGCGGGCAAGTTTTCTAAAGAACAACATATGTTTATACATTTAACGGCACCTCCCATGATACAGCATAAGGACGGTCAGAAACATATGGATACTCGTCATAACAAGGCACTATCAAACTTACAGTCCCCTGTGAACTTACTACTTTATCTAACAGATCAGTCAGATCAGATTTTCCATATGGGCTGACCACCAGATACAGAGTATCTCTTTGAAGATGACTAATCTCATTTTTAACCTGCTCAAGAAATACATCCTTGCCTGTGGAACCCGTGATTTCTGAAAGCATCCTGTCAATGGTTATACTATGATTCAAATCTGCTCCCTCTCCAACTTCAGCAAGAGGCTCGCCATTTAAACCAACACCATTGGTCATAACCGAAACCATTATTCCTTCCTTCAGTAAATCTCTAGCCATACTACTAACAAGAGATATAGCTTCTTCTAAAAGTTTATTCTTCTCTATCATGTAATTATTATCCAGATTAAGAAGAATACGAACTCGGCTATCTGTAGTATATCCATACATATTTACCATAAGTTCATGAGCCTTAGCACTTTGTTTCCAGTTGATGGAACGATATGCATCAAAAGGCTGATACTCTCTTATCCCTCTAAATGTAAGACTATCTTCCACTACGCTTCGGCGGGTTTCAATCTCTCCAAGAATTCCTCTAAAGAAGAGCTTAAACTCATCAGTACCGATCTTCTTCGGGAATATATATATAACATCCGAATGTTCCATCTTGCAGGCATATACCTCAGTTAGAAAGAAATCCTTTACCAGGATACTGGCATTATTAATACTTACCACACCTCTGGCGCTACCCACAAATTCCAGCTTACGAGTAATCTTTTGATGACCAAGTATGGAAAAGAGCTCATTTTTATGATACAGGTCTGTAATCTGAGAATTAGCTCTATCATTAAAGATAAGGCTCTTATCCACAGAAAACTTCATATGAAAAACAGGCAGAGGCAGTGTCTTATCATTAGTTACAACTTCGATAAGTTCCGCGCTCTCCCCGCACTCAATATAGTCTCGACTGAAGCGAACTTCAGTATCGAGACCTTTATCCCAATATTTACTATATAGATACCTCTGCACCGAATAAACAACTGCCAGAAGTATAACAGCCAAAATAAGCTTCATAAGTGTCCCCCTCGATGTCAGAATACTAATCTCTAGAATACTAATCTCTAGAATCTAATCTGCCATCTAATTCCAGTCTTCAACAGGCACTGTAACCTTGGATGCCACCTCAGTAATAATATCTCTAATATCTTTGAGACGACTAACACCTGCTCCTGTAACAACTCTATGAGCATATACATATGGTGCAAGAAATCTCACATCGTCAGGTGTAACATAATCCCTTCCCGAGATTGCTGCAAACGCCTGAGACATTCTCATAAGATTAAGAGAAGCTCTTGGACTAACTCCGGAGAATAGTTTGTTTGAATTACGAGTTGCATTTGAAATGTCTACGATATAACCCTTTACTGTATCATGTACTTTCACATTCTTAACAGCCTTAATCGCTTCAACAATATCATCACCAGAACAAACAGCCTTGACCTCATTTTGAGGTGTATCAACCATAAATCTAGCAAGAATGGAAATCTCATCCTCACGCTCCAGGTCGCCCATGGTAAGCTTAACCATAAATCTATCCAGCTGAGCTTCAGGAAGTGGAAATGTACCGGTAGTTTCAATTGGGTTTTCTGTAGCTATTACAACAAATGGTGCTGCAAGCTTTCTACTTGTACCATCAACTGTAACCACTCTCTCTTCCATAGCTTCAAGAAGCGCACTCTGTGTACGAGGAGTGGCTCTGTTTATCTCATCAGCCAGGAGTATATTTGTAAACACAGGTCCAGCTATAAACTCGAACTCTTCAGTCTTCTGGCTGTAGATATTAAGACCTGTAATATCCTGTGGCATAAGGTCAGGAGTAAACTGAACTCGCCTAAATTCTGATTCAATGCTGTCAGCAATACATTTGGCCATGGTGGTCTTTCCAGTTCCTGGCACATCTTCCAAGAGTACATGTCCACCAGAAATCATGGCCGAAAATATAAGAGAGAAAACCTCCTCACTTCCAATCATTACTGTACGGATATTATTTAACACCTTACTATATAGTTCTCTAACTTCTTTAATCTCCATAAAATCTCTTATCCCCTCTGTTTTTAACTCTATTTTCTTATGTTTTTTGTAAAGATTTTTATTTAGCTTTTCTCTACATCATTTTTGATAAGCAAAAAATATAACGAAACCCCAGCAGCTAAAACTGTTGGGGCTTCTTATAAAAATTTAATGCTTAATTTAGAATATATAGCTATTTTCAGCTGAATAAATGTTACTTTTTAAATAACAAAATCAACAATGAAATATGAAACCCTTAACTCCAATAAACATGGGAATTATCTCATATAATTGTTACTAAATTGTATCTATTAGAATTCTATTCGAGTTCTATTAGAGTTCTATTAGAATACTATTAGAATTTTATACGAATACTATTCGAAATATTATTCAAAATATTACTTAAAGTATTCTACACCAGCTTCAAATATCTTCTGATCCTTATCACCGTAGATATTGAGGTATGTATTCTTATCGCGACGCTCTGAGTGACCCATCTTTCCAAGTACTCGACCGTCTGGACTTGTAATACCTTCAATAGCCATGTATGAACCATTGATGTTGTAATCCTCATCCATAGTTAGGTTACCCTCAGCATCAACATACTGTGTTGCAACCTGTCCATTTTCAAACAGCCTTCTCAGCCACTCTTCCTTAGCAACAAATCTACCTTCACCGTGTGAGATAGGAATTGAATATACTCCGCCAAGTGTGGCTTTCTGAAGCCATGGGCTCTTATTTGAAACAACCTTTGTATAAGCAATACGAGACTGATGACGACCAATTGAGTTACGAGCAAGTGTTGGGCTCATTTCAGTCTGCTCTACAATCTCACCTGTTGGAACAAGACCAAGCTTGATGAGTGCCTGGAAACCGTTACAGATACCAAGTACAAGACCATCTCTCTCATTAAGGAGTTTCATCATCTCATCTTTAATCTTTTCATTTCTAAATGTTGTTGCAATGAATTTACCAGATCCATCTGGCTCATCACCACCTGAGAAACCACCTGGGAACATTACGATCTGAGACTGGCTGATAGCTCTTGTAAATGCATCAACTGAATCTCTGATTCCCTGTGGATCCATGTTATTAAGAACGATAACCTCAGCTTCAGCACCAGCTCTCTCAAATGCTCTCGCACTATCATATTCACAGTTTGTACCTGGGAATACAGGGATAAATACCTTTGGCTTAGCAATCTTATTCTTAGCTACATATATATTCTTTGCCTGGTATACTCCACCTTCATAACCTGTAAGTTCAGGATTATATCTGAACTTAAGTTCTGAATCAGCCGCACCAGACTTTTTAGCTGCCTTATAGTCCTTAGCGTGAGCCTCAAAACGAGCCTCAACTCCACTATCTGTACTGAAGACCTTCTTAAGTGGTGTTGTCCAGGCCTTAAGAGCCTCATCCATAGTTACCTTTACTGAACCATATGTAAATACAGCCTTATTATTTACTGTACCAATAACCTTTGCTGGAAGTCCAAGAGCCTTAACATCTTCTGGACGAACTTCCATGATGATAGAACCATAATCCTTACGACCAAGTTCATCCTCAGGAACAGCATTTTTATCCACATCTACACCAAGCTTATTACCAAAGCCCATCTTGCTGACTGCTTCGATGATACCACCGAATCCTACAGCAAACGCTGACTGAATAAGTCCTGCTTCAACAGCCTTACGAACAAGTGCATATTTCTCAAGAACATCTGCATAAACTGGAACATCCATCTCATCCTTCTTAATATCAAGCTTAACAAGAACATTTCCTGCTTTCTTAAGTTCAGAAGAAACCACATTTTCAACAGTATTCATAACAACTGCAAATGAGCAAAGTGTTGGAGGTACATCTATTTCGTTAAATGAACCTGACATACTATCCTTACCACCAATTGATGGAAGTCCAAGTCCTATCTGTGCTGAATAAGAACCAAGGAGTGCAGCAAGTGGCTTGCCCCAACGAGTTTTATCCTCTGTCATTCTCTCGAAATACTCCTGGAATGTGAGACGGATCTTTGATACATCACCACCGGCAGCAGCAATCTTTGCCACTGAATCAATTACAGCATAGATGGCACCATGATATGGGCTCCATGAAAGAAGATATGGATCAAGACCATAACTCATCATGCTGACTGCATCAGTCTTACGGGTTCCAAGCATTGGAACTGTAGCAACCATTGTCTGCATTGGTGAAAGCTGATACTTACCACCATATGGCATTGTTACTGTATTTGCACCAATTGTTGAGTCGAACATCTCAACAAGTCCTCTCTCAGATGCAACATTAAGGTCAGACAGAATATCTAACCACTTTGTCTTTACATCAGCACCTGTCTTGCTGTAAGTCTCTGTACTTCCTTCAGCATCAATACCAGCAAATGGCTTAGTTGTCTCAGAAGGCATCTGAACCTCAGCCTCTGTCTCCTGATGAGCACCATTTGTATTAAGGAAGGCACGGCTGATATTAACTATCTCCTTACCTCTCCACTTAAGAACAAGTCTTGGTTCCTCTGTTACAGTAGCAACCTTAACTGCCTCAAGGTTTTCCTCTCTAGCATAGTCAAGAATCTTATCAGCATCTGCTGCATCTACAACAAGCGCCATTCTCTCCTGTGACTCTGAGATAGCTAGTTCTGTACCATCAAGACCTGCATACTTCTTTGGAACAAGGTCAAGGTTGATATCAAGGCCATCTGCCAACTCACCGATTGCAACAGAAACACCACCTGCACCGAAGTCGTTACATTTCTTAATGAGTGTAGTAACTTCCGGACGACGGAATAATCTCTGAAGCTTTCTCTCTGTTGGAGGATTACCCTTCTGAACCTCAGCACCACAAGTTTCAAGAGATTCAGATGTATGAGCCTTTGATGAACCAGTTGCACCACCGCAACCATCACGACCTGTACGACCACCAAGAAGAATGATCACATCTCCTGGATCAGAAGTAAGTCTCTTTACATTATCCTTTGGAGCAGCACCGATAACAGCACCGATCTCCATTCTCTTAGCAACATAATTTGGATGATATACTTCCTGAACAAGACCAGTAGCAAGACCAATCTGGTTACCGTATGAAGAATATCCCTTAGCAGCTGTAGTTACGATCTTACGCTGTGGAAGCTTATTTGCCAGTGTCTCTGACAGTGGCTTTGTAGGATCTGCAGCACCTGTAACACGCATAGCCTGATATACATATGTACGACCTGACAGTGGATCACGGATAGCACCACCAAGACATGTAGCAGCACCACCAAATGGTTCGATTTCAGTTGGGTGGTTATGTGTTTCATTTTTAAATGATATAAGCCAGTCCTCTGTTACCAGCTCTCCATCTTCATTTCTGATTGTAAGTGGAGCCACGATAGTACATGCATTTATCTCGTCAGAAACATCCAGGTCTTCAAGCTTTCCATCTTTACGAAGCTTCTTCATACCCATAAGGGCAATGTCCATAAGACATGTGAACTTGTCGTCACGACCTGCATTTATCTCAGCGGCATCAGCAAGGTACTTCTTAAATGTACCTTCGATAGCGTCCTTATATTTACCTTCATCAAACTCAATATTTGTAAGCTCTGTAGCAAATGTTGTATGACGGCAATGATCTGACCAATATGTATCCAGAACCTTAATCTCTGTAAAGCTTGGATCTCTATTCTCCTCAGCTGTAAAGTAGTTACGGATATGCCAGAAATCCTTATATGTCATAGCAAGTCCCATGCTGTCATAGAGTGCCTTAAAGTCCTCCTCTGACATAGAACAGAAACCGTCCATGATCTTAACATCTGCAGGCTCATCATAATTCATCACGAGCGTTTCAGGCTTAACATCACTGGCAACCCTTGACTCAACCGGGTTGATAACATAAGCCTCAATAGTTGACTTCTGCTCTTCTGTAAGTGAACCAGAAGCAACCTTAACTACATATGTAATACCTGATCTGATAATAGGATCTGATGTTTCATCAAGAAGCTTAACACACTGCTCTGCAGAATCAGCTCTCTGATCAAACTGTCCAGGAAGATATTCCATAGAGAATACGAAGTCATTCTCATCAAATGGGAACTCCTCCTTATAAACGATATCAACTGGTGGCTCTGAAAAAACTGTTACAATAGCTTTTTCAAATACCTCATCAGACAAATTTTCAACATCATATCTAACAAGCTCCCTTACCGTCACATCCTTTAGATTCAGATAAGCTCTAAATTCATTTGTCAGCTCATCTGCTCTAACTGCATAATCAGGTCTTTTTTCAACAAAAATTCTTCTTACACTCATGATTTTCTCCTTGTGTATTATATAAATAAAATATTTGATATCCTTTACAAGCCCCTTTGAACAAGCCCCTTTGAGCACTGCTCGTTGTGGAGTAACAGAACCTGTATAGGAAGGTTAAACTATTTATGCAAAAACTGATTTACTTATGTATCTTACTTATGAATTTTCTTTATGATTCTAAATGTTACCACATTTTGATAAATAAGCGGTGCATCCTGCTGATAGAAAATGATACCGTCAACAGGTGAATGAATCTCACTTAGTATATGTCCATCCATTGGATCAATGATCTCCGCAAGAAGATCACCCTTTCTCACCTCAACATTTACATTTTTCATTCTCTTAAAGAAACCGGCAGCATCAGATTTGATGGTAGTCATCTCATCCTCTTCCATTATAGTGGAAATGTGACCGCCCATGCTATTATATCTTATTATTCCCATTCTGGAAAGGAATCTAAGCACAGCACTTGTAGCAGTCTCTGCATATTCTTCATTTATACGCCCTGTACCACCAGAATAAAGGGAAAATGCTTCTGTTCCAGATATCTGCCAGTTATAATTCAGAGTTCCTTCATCAAAAGCCCTGGTCTCAGCCAGCATTACAAATGGAAGTCCAAACAGGTTAGCCAGATTTGTGCTCTCATGTCCCGTCTTCATCATTCTAACATGAGGGATAAACCTTCCTCTCATGTAATAAGAAGGGAACTGAATTCCATAGGAATACCTTTTTAGTTCATCCATAAGTGCCGCTGCCAGTCTACTGGTGGCAGGACCTTCCGGATTTCCAGGAAACTCACGGTTCAGATCAGAATCATCCGAAAGCCAGAACTTATGATTGGCATTCATGGAATTATAATTTACTGATGGAACCAGTAGTATTGATTTTCCTGAAACAATATCACCATTTGCCTCAAGATCAGCAAGTCTTGAAGCGAGCTTTGAGCAAATGTAAAGCTGCTGATGCTCATTTCCACGCATAGCTCCAACTATGGCCGCGCTCTTCTCTGCCTGTTCTGGATTAGAATGGGAGCCAGCCCCATAAACAAATCCATATATATTATGTTCTCCACTAAATGGAGTCTCATACGAAAATAATGTTTTCTGTCTCATATTATATCCCCTTTGGGGACCAGGTCCACTTTGCACATAATGTGCAAAGTGGACCTGGTCCCAAATGCACATTAACCATCTACGATTCTTGCAAGAAGTGAGCCTACCTCAATTGCCGGATATTCTCTTACGGCTGAGATCATTCCACTCTTTGGTGCAATAATCTTCTCCTCTACTGTACCAGTAAGCACATTGATTACGGAACCAATCTTCATACCAGCTTCAACCCTATCATGCACATCTACATAAGGAATGAATATACCACTGCTTTCAGAATTAATATAGGTTACATGGTTATCTCTTGCAACCATAGGTTTTTTAACCTGATTAACTTCGCCCTGCCAAATGCCCATATCCTTCATAACTGCAAATATACCATCTACCAGCTGATTTCCATAGGCCTGATCAATTTTATATGCTGAAGTTGATTCTGTAACGCAGGATATAACTCCCCTTTGATTCAACTCATATACCAGACTTCCGCCCTTAACCTGATTGGATGGATGAATCCATACCATATCTGTATTAAGTCTTGAAGCATAAGGCATAATCTCATCAACTCTGTCATCATTAAGTCTTATCTGCGGAATTTCCTTTAGATAAAGGTCACTTCCGTGGATATCCAGACAAAATTCTGTCTTCGGACCATCCTCACTGCTTATAATATCATCCATAAGACAGCTGGCAGCATATTCACCAACCGCTCCACTCTTAGCACCTGGAAAGAGCTCATTCATATCCAGCTCCGGGCCAGGAATCTCCCTAGTCTTGGCCTCCAGCGCCAGTGGATTAATATATGGATATACATCAACAAAACCTGTAAGACTTGAATAGTCCTTCTTTATTCTTTTTATTACCTCATAGCAGATATACTGCCCCTGAAGCTCATCACCATAGATACCGGAAACCAGTGATATTCTCTTCTCATTTCCAGTTATCACATCCGGCGTAAGCCTATTCTTCTTTATCTTGAGTACCTCATTTACCATGAGATTAACTCTAGCAATTGTCTCTATCATTATCAGTATCCCCGTTTGTAATAAAGCTCATTTACTTTCTTCCCAGCATCTCTCTCGCTGCATCCAGCACTGAATCAGTTACACTTGCTCCACCCAGCAGTCTAGCCAGCTCATGAACTCTTCCTTCATCATCAAGTCGTCTTATGCCAGTAATAGTCTTATCGCCAACCACTTCCTTCTCGATCACATAAGCTGCATCACCGGCAGCAGCAATCTGAGGTAAATGAGTTATCGAGATGATCTGTCTCGACTCAGCCAGTCTATGCATCATACCGCCCACTTTTTCAGCAGTTATACCACTGATACCCACATCAATCTCATCAAAGATAAGTGTAGGAGTATCAGCCGCATTTGAAACGGCAGACTTTATAGCCAGCATCACTCTTGAAAGCTCACCACCTGAAGCAACATTTACAAGTGGTTTCATCTCCTCACCTACATTTGTAGAAATGATAAACTGAGCTGCATCATTTCCATTTGCAGAAAAGGCTGAAGTCTTTTCAAATGACATATCGAATCTGGCGTCATTGAAATTCAGTTCCTTCATGGAGTTGGATATGATACCACAAAGCTTTTTAGCCGCCTTCTTTCTCCTGGCAGTAAGCTTATCGGACTCCTTTTCCAGAACCGCCAGAAGCTCCTGTTTCTCCTTCTCAAGACTTCGAATAGTCTCCTCATACGAAACAAGCGTTTCTTCCTCTTCCTTCAGCTTATCCAGCGTAGCAAGAACATCGTCGATGCTGGAATTTGCTGAGTTTTCGCCATATCTGGTTTTTAATGTATTGATGAGGTTAAGTCTCTCCTCAGTCTCTCGAAGAGTATCCTCATCCAGGTCCATATTGGAAATGTAATCTGACAGCATTCTGTTAAAATCATTTATCAGTGAATCCACATCTGTTAATGTACTGATAAGCTCTTCTGCGCCATCATCGTATCTTGTTAAAGCCTGAAGTTCATGAAGCGCATTTGATATCTGGCTTCCTCCCGAACTTTCTCTTTCATACCCTGTAAGTGCTTCAACACTGGAGGTTATCTCAGCTATATTCTGTGCATTACTTGCCTTTCTATAGACCTCCTCCAGTTCCTCATCTTCTCCTGACACAAGTCTGGCGGACTCGATGTCATTTATCTCGTACTGAATATAATCCAGCCGTTTTACTCTTTCCGTCTCATCCATATTAAGGCTTTCCAGCTTATCAGAAGTTCTTTTAAATGCTATATATGCCTCAGCAACCTTCTGCTTCACAGGAATAATCTCAGGATCAAATGAGTCAACTATCTCAAGGTGCCTTGCAGCCTTCATAAGTGTTCTCTGCTCATGCTGTGCATGCAGACTGATAAGCTTTTCTGCCACAGCTCTGAGTTTTGAAACTGTAACTGTTTTATTATTTATTCTATTTATCGACTTACCACCTGTAAGCCTTCTGGAAATGAGGACTTCACCATCTTCGATATCATCGATACCATATTCCTCATTCATAAGCTCTGCTGAAAGCTCCTCATCTACAGAAAAAAGAAGCTCCACCAGACCGTCTTTATCAGGATTTCTCAAAAGTCCTGAATCATATTTACCACCAAGTCCTATTCCTATAGAACCTATAATTATGGACTTACCTGCACCGGTCTCACCTGTGAGGATATTCAGCCCATTAGAAAAATCTATATCCAACTCATCTATAAGAGCCAGATTAACAATGTGCAAATTAATCAGCATTCTTATCCCCTTATTAACGATTAGTAGTTTAAAAATTTATTTTGATTTTTGGTTTTCGATTTTTTGATTCATTAAAAAAATCTTTAGCTTTCTATTTTCTTCTTTAGTATCTCATACACACTTGCCTCATCAAATTTGACGAGTCTAAATATATTTTCAGAGGCTCCTATCTCCACTTTATCACCCAGCTCCATATGGAAGTTGTTAGCGCCATCAAAGGATACCAGTCCTATGTTTTCTGAATCCTTCCTTTTTTCCACAAGTTCCAGTGTTATCCTATCATCAGCTCCAAAGACAACACTTCTCTTGGACATGGAGTATGGTGAAATAGGTGTCATCACCATAAGTTTTGCATCAGGTTGTACGACGGGGCCGCCTGCTGATAGGTTATAGCTCGTAGAACCTGTTGGTGTGGAAATGATTATTCCATCCGCCTCAATTGTGTCAAAATATTTATCATTCACTTCTATCCTTACAGCAATAAGCCTGAGAGAATTCTCTCTTGCAAGGACAATATCATTAAGTGCATCTACTGTATTAATTTTTGTATTATTTTTTGAAATAACCTTTCCTGACAGCATCATTCTGTCTTCTATCATATAATCTCCACTAAGGAGTCTATCTATCATGGAATCAATTTCTGATACTACCACTTCTGTCATGAAGCCCACCACGCCAAGATTGACGCCGATTACAGGTACAGTATTTCCCTTCAGCGCCTGAGCAACACGAAGCATGGTTCCATCACCGCCCATTACGATGACGCAATGAATCCCCTCCAGATTATTAGTAAGCCCATCTAAATCATTTCCCATTAATAGAGCTGCATTTGCTCTTTTTGACTAAACCGACAAAATAAGATACATAGTCCTTGTCAACCCAGTCGTCCCCGTGGACAAACATCAGGTAATCGCCGTAATCCTGAAAGC
>CAMNGU010000017.1 GCA_946538525.1 uncultured Lachnospiraceae bacterium | reverse complement strand
AGCTAGATATGGTGAAGGAGCATCCATGTGATTTTGAACTTAAGGTTCTGGAGCACAAGGATTTTACAGAGCTTTATGTGCCTGAGTGGAGCAATGCACTCTGTGAGGCGAGAAAAGAACTGGATGTGCTGGGAGTTGGAGCCTATACAGAAGATAAGCTGATAGGCTTTGCTGCCTGTTCGGCAGATGCTGATGATATGTGGCAGATAGGTGTAGATGTACTTCCAGAGTATAGAAGAAATGGAATCGCAACCAGCGTTACAAGTAAACTTATTTCAGAGATTCTGAAAAGAGACAAGGTTCCATTTTATTGCACTGCCTGGTCAAATATCAGATCAGTAAGGAATGCTGTTAAATGTGGATTCATCCCAGCGTGGGTAGAGATGACGATTAAGCCATTATCGGTAATTGAAGAAATGAATAAATAGCAAAAAATTGGAGGATAAGCTACAACATATCATTTTGTTATGATTGACATTCAGGGTGATTATGTTAAAATATATTTTACTAAAACATGTTTTACTAAAATATATTTTAGTAAAAACAATAAATAATAAAAGCAATTTTACTTATTTTATTTCATTTTGTAAGGAGGGATAGATATGTTTATCGGACGTGAACATGAGCTTAGTGTACTTGAAGATACATATAAGAAAAAAGGTTTTCAAATGACAGTTATATATGGTCGTAGACGTATCGGAAAATCTACTCTTATTACTGAATTTCTTAAAGGTAAGAAAGCCTCCTACTATATCGCTGCTAAATCAAGTTTGGAAGATAATATCAAAAAGTGGAGTGCACAGTTTATTTCTGATATCAATCCAGAAATGGAAGGAGTAGAGTTCACGGATCTTGATAACTTTTTTAAGTTTGTTGGTAATTCTTGCAAAGATGAAAAGTTAATAATAGCATTGGATGAAATACCTTATATAGCCGAGGCAGATGCTTCATTTTTATCAAGATTTCAAGGCGCAATTGATTCTATTCTTAGTAAAAAAAATATATATCTTATTATCTGTGGTTCTGCAATTAGCTTTATGGAAAGTAAGATTTTAAGTGAAAAGAGTCCGCTATTTGGTAGACGAAGTAATCAGATTTTTTTAAAGCCATTTGATTATTTAGATTCCGCCAAGTTTGTTCCGTTATACAGTAATGAGGAAAAAGCCATAGTCTATGGGGTTACTGGTGGTGTCGCTAAATACCTGACATTATTTGACGATTCCATTTCATTAGATGAAAATATCATTAATAGCTTTTTTAAGCCTTCAGGTTATCTTTATGAAGAACCATATAATCTGTTAATGCAGGAGTTTAGAACGGTTAATGCGTATAATACTGTGATTGAAGTATGTTCGGACGGTGCTAATAAGGTAAATGAAATCGCAGATAAGGTTCACGAGTCCACGTCAGCTGTGTTATACACTATTAAAAATCTAACAACCGTTGGAGTGATTGAAAAGGTTTCTGCTATTACAGAGGAAAAGAACAAGAAGAAAGTAAATTATCAAATCGTTGATGGTATGTATCGATTTTGGTATAAGTTTATTCCTAAAGGGCGTGCTGCTATTGAAATGAACCGTGGTGAAGTTTATTACAATAAGTATGTTAAGCCAAATCTGCATGAATTCATGGGTGAGATTTTTGAAGACATTTGCAAATGTTATGTACTATTACAAGGTTTAGAAGGAAATCTTAAATGTTTAACTACAAATGTTGGTAAATGGTGGGGACAAGGCCATGATCGTATTCCTACGGATATAGATGTTGTGGGAATTGATGACATTAGTAAAAAGGCAATTATTGGAGAATGTAAGTTTAAAAATGAACAAATCGACAAATCTGTTTACGAAAGTTTGTTGAATAAAAAAGGTCTTATTGATAAAAAGTACGAGGAAGTTCAATACCTGTATTTTTCTTTGTCAGGTTATTCTAAATGGGTAATGGAAAATGCTGACACCGAGAATACTTTATTACTGACATTAGATGATTTGTATAAATGAGCTGGGTGACTCATTCTGACTTTATTCAAAACTAAGTAAAGCTCTTTTTTTGTAGCGCTTTTGTTACCTCCATTCCTGGAGTATAATCATAAAAATTAGGCGATTTGGCCAGGCACTGAACAGTAACGATATAAAATGTCTTATGAGACTGGCATTTTTAAGGACCATAGGTTTTGGTAATATGTGTATAGCAGAAACCCCATATAACTATGGAATAAATGGAGAATAAGCAAGATGTTGGAAAGGTTATGGTTTTGGTTACAAAAGAAGAGATACTGTAAATGCTGCTGTATGACATGCAAACATTACAGAAAATGTAGGCGGGAGATACTTCGAGAAAGGAGTTGAGGAGATGCATCATTTACATGGTGTATCTTTTTTTTACGAAAAAGTTTCATTTTTTTACTAAAATGCGTACAAATATTTTGTCAAAAATGCTAAAAATTTGTATAATAGGACTTGGAGATTTTTCATGCTATGTGATGTTCTACATACATGGCCTATTTTGTAATAATTGTTGTAAAGGGGTAAATGTGAAATGGGTAAAAAAATTATGATTGTAGGGGCAAACTTTGATGATAAAGGCTCTCAGGCGAAGCTTTTTATTGTGATTGACAAGTTAAGACAGCGCTTTGATGATTGTGAATTCTTCTATGCTCATAATGGGGAGCAGTTTGAAGAATCCATTTACAGATTCAGCAAGATCTTATATACAAAAAAAGTTCAATCCCAGATACTTAAAGCTAATCCTTTAACCAATATCACAAAGTTATTTCATAAGAAAGATGAAAATGTAGCTACTGATACTACAGATTTGATTCCAAAGATGGATCTCATAATTGATGTAAGTGATCATGTATTGGTAGATGAATCTAGTATGTCAGATATAGAGTTTTATCTGGATAACATTAAACTAGCTAAGAAGTATAAGATACCTATTATTCTTATGCCACAATCCTTTGGTCCGTTTAAGTTTAATCATGAAAATATGCATATTTTGGGTGAGATGAAGGATATTCTGTTTTATCCAAAGGCAATCTTTACCCGCGAACAGGATGGATATGATGAATTGATGGGTTACTTTGGGCTTGATAATATCAGGCGAGCTACGGATATGATCCTGCCAAATGAAGAGTTTAATATATCAAATGTACTTACCAAGTTCTATAGACCGGAAATTCCTGAAATACCAGATGGAAATAATGTTGCAATAATTCCAAATGCTCGTTGTTTTAATAAAAAGTATAATGAGCATAGTATGGATCTGTATCATAAGTTGTTTGAAGAACTGCAGTCTGCTCGCAAGAATGTATATATCTTCGCTCAGTCAACTTCAGATTTAGAGGCATGTAAAAATCTATATAATGCATATGGATACTTTGAAAATCTCCATTTGATAGAAGATGAAATGGATTGCGTTGAATTAAATATGTTCATGAAGAAATTTGAGGTCGTTATCAGTTCTCGCTATCTTGCTTGTGTTCAGGCATATAGAAACTTTATTCCTGTGCTGCTTTTGGGAACAGGAGTGAAATATAAGGAATTAACAGAACTTTTAGGTCAGGAAAAGCTCTATTATGATATTCTTGCAGAGGATTGTAATAACTATGATGTTGTAGATGCATTGCATGATCTTCTTAGTGACGAAGATATTGCAAAGACAAGAATTCAAACTCGTATGTTAAACATTCAGACCAATTCCTGCTTCAAAGTATTTGATGAATTGAAATGGACCTAAACTTTTAAAGTTATCATCAGGGGATTAAGTGGAGGAATTAATGATAAAACCTAAGAAGTTATTTAACAGGAAGTATTTTACCAAAGGATTAAGCCTCGGTATGGCATTTACATTTATGATTTCAACTGCTGCTTGTGGCAAATCTAATGTGGTAGTAGAGGATTATAATACTCAGCCAGGTCTTGTTTCAGATGAAGTGGATAATAATTCTGAAACAGACGCTGCAAATGCAGTTAGTACGGCCACGACCAGTGGTGGCTTAAGAGAAATATTCGGCGAAGAAATATTTGATAATGAAACCTATGGTATGGGTGATGTCTCAGTGAATTTCAATCTTATCTATGATGTTCCAGATGCCGAGCAGATTAATACTTATGAAGGTTCTCTTTTAGATAATAATTCTGACATAGAAGCAGAGGTTGTGAAGAATTTTTTTGGTGGAACAGAGAAGAACTTAGAAGAGATAAGATATGAAAATGAGTCAGAATATATTCCGCTGTTATATAGATATAGAAGTATATTGATGTATCAAGAAACAGGTAGTTATTCGCTAGTTGATTCTTCTGAGGTTTTTGATGAATATCTTTCTCCTATAGATTCTTCCTTTGATAAGGTATATAAATGGGCTGATGAAGACTCCTACTATATTCATATGTATGAGGGGGAATATAATGGGACACGATATGGAATGCTTTATTCTTATGATAAAGTCCACTATAAAAGGGATATTTATATCTGTCCAATAAGTATTGAAGAATATTTCCCGGAAGATATTGCAAATACATTGCTTGTTGTTGATCAGAAAGACGATTATGAATTAGATAATCAATGTACTATGACTGAATCTGAGATTATGAGCGATGCCAATGGTGTTTTAGAAAAACTTGGCCTAAATCAAGATAATGTCAAGTTATCATTTAATCCTAATCTAGATACTCAATATGAATCAGTATCACCAATTGTTATGTCGTATAATGATAATGGTGAAAAAGAAAGTTACACCCAAATGCCTAAATTACTTTTCTCTGATTCAGATATGATTAGTACAGCTATGAAATGTAATTCCATTAATCCTGCTGGTAGGACTTACTCATACGACATATTAAGAGGACAGGAGGAAATGGAAGCTAATCAATCAGTTTCAAATGAAGTGACCCTCACTGAAAATGGATATGCTATATATTTAAGTGCAATACCTTTTTCTGAAAATGTAACTCCTCTGTGGATATCTAGTTTTAACCGTGGTAGCATATCTTATACAGAAAAGGGGCTTTATACAGTAGATATAAGTCTTATTGCCCAGGTAGAAAATGTGACTGAGAATGTTCAGCTTTTATCATTTGATAAGATAAAAGAAAGCTATAAAGAATCTTTGGCGGCTAATCCTAAGATTTCAGGCAAAAGTAATGGAAGTATAAATGTCCTCGGATTATATTTTACTTATGTTCTGATTGAAGATGAGGATAATAGTGGTAAAGTCACATATGTTCCGGCTTGGGTTTTTACAGCGAAAGATGAACAGCTGAAAGATGGAGAGATGCCGGTTATATATACTAGTATTATAAATGCTTTAGATGGTTCAGATCTAACAGAAACTGCTCTAAAATAAAGTATGCTTTTATATTCTTTGGTGACTTGCTTAAGATAATTAAGAAAAATCAAGAATATCACCAAGCAAATATTTAGCGGATATCTAGCGAGGCATTAGAAGGAAAAAAGTATTTAGGAGGAAGCGAGATGAAGAAATTTGGTAAACGCCTGATGAGTATTCTGCTTAGTGCTGCATTGACAGTGGGTGGAGTAGCATTAACAGGCATTACAGTACATGCTGAGGAAGGTGAAAATCCAGAACCTACATATGTTGAGAAGTTTTGTTCTGTTGAAGAACCGGATATTGAATGTCTGTATGGAAAAAGCAGAGATGGTGAAAACTATGATAATATTTGTGATGGTAAAACTGATACAAAATATTGTGTATGGTTTGACTCGAATGATAAACCATTTTTCGTTTTTACAAATAAACAAGATGAAAGTGGTAATAGAAAAGCGTGTATATGTTCTGGATATACGCTTAATATAGCTAACGATACAAATAGATATACAGGTCGAAATCCAAAATCTTGGACAATTTATGGAAGTAATGATTTAGTTGAACCTGAGGGGGTAAGTAATCTTTCCGCTGAAAACGCAACAAGGCTTGCGGCATGGAAAACAGCAGATGAAAATGCTACTTGGGAAGTTGTTGAAACAGTAACTAATGATACTACTCTTGATACAACAGCTTATAAAGCGTTTAATTTTTATGTAGATACAAATAGTTCGACTCCTGCCTATAAGTTCTTTAAGTTTGTTGTTGATGAAACTGTTGGTCCAGGTTATTTCCAGCTGTCCGAACTTAAGATGTATGCTAAGAATCCAACTATGGAAGCTGATCATGTTTGTGGAAACGATGCAGAATGGGTTTGGACAAAGAATGATAAGTCACCAGTTAAGTGGGATGCAGGACTTAAGTTTACCTGTACACAGTGTGGTAAGGAAGTATGTATAAAGGCAGATAGCGTGACAGGTGATGAAAGTGATGCGAATCATTTGACTGCAGAAGTAACACTAAATTCTGTGAAATATACTGAAACTAAGGATTTTGCTTGCTCAGTTTCTCCTAAAGCAAACAACTTCACATATGATGGTAAAGAAAATGCTTTACTTACTGAGGGAGAGACTCTTACAACAGCAGGACATTTTGAATATGTTCTTACAGATTCTGATACAGCTCCAACAGATGGCTGGAGCGAAGAAATGCCTACTGCTGTAAATGCTGGTACATATACAGTATGGTATACAGTTGTTGGTGAGCCTGAATGTCCGAATCCAGTTCCAACAAAGGTTGTAGTAACAGTTGCTCCAAAGACAATTGAAGCATCAGCAGTAACTCTTTCAGAAGAAAAGTTCACTTATGATGGAAAGGCTAAAACTCCATCTGTTAAGGTTATGGACGGAAATAGCGAAATATCTAAAGATAATTATACAGTTACTTATTCTGATAATGTAAATGCTGGTTCAGCAACTGTAACTGTAAAGAGTGTTGAAGGTATAAATTATTCTATCAATGTTAGCAAGGCTTTCACTATCGAGAAGCCGGCTGAACAGAAGGTCGACGACAAGAAAGAAGATAAAAAAGACAACAAACAAGAAAATAAAAAAGAAGAGAATAAGACACCTAAGTACAGCAATGAGTGGGTAGATGGAAAGTGGTATGATGCCGAAGGTAATCAGACATATGCCGGAACACTTAGCTGGAAGAGTGATTCTACAGGATGGTGGGTAGAGGACTCAGAAGGTTGGTATCCAACAAGTCAGTGGCAGAAGATTGATAATGTATGGTACTATTTTAACGCATCAGGCTATATGGCATCAGGTGAGTACTATGACGGTTATTGGTTTAACTCAGACGGTTCATGGGATGAACAGTACTACTTAACATGGAAGAGCAATTCCACAGGCTGGTGGGTTGAAGACAAGTCAGGCTGGTGGCCAGTATCACAGTGGCTTAAGATTGACGGAAGCTGGTACTATTTTGATGGTAGTGGTTACATGGTTACAAGCCAGTATATAGATGGCTACTGGATTGGTAGCGACGGAGTTTGTAACTAGATATATCTCTAAAGAGTATGAAACTAAAGAATTTGAAACTAAAGAATATGTAACTAACGAGTATGCGACTGAAGATTTATATACTACTCTAAAATATTGATTTTCATAAAAAACTAAGCAAATTACCTACATGTCATAATTGATGTGTAGGTAATTTTTTTGTGGCAGGGAGCAAGGCAACATGGTGGCAAGACGTCCAGTGACATGGATACAAGTGGCATGGAGACAAGGAGGCCAGTGACATGGAGATAAGGAGGCCAGTGGCATGCTATCAAAATGTCTGACCTCTTCGAAAAGTGTGATTTTGCGAATTTTGAAAGGGTCAGCTTAAAAAACATAATACACAAACTTTGAGGAGGCATTAAAGGAAATGTAGACGAGAGATATTTTGAGAAAGGAAGTTGTATGTTAGAATATTACAAGGGAAAAATGCAACAGCAACCGGCCAAAATACTACCAATAGAATATCTACAATTATTTAAAAACATTTAACAAATGTATTTATTGAAAGAAATAGAGGAAAAGATATGTCTATAGTTTTGCTTAATGTGGTAGTTATTTCGATAATAATAGGTGTTGCATGTTTTCTTGGCATTGTTGCTATTACCATGATCATTGTCTCTATTATCAGATCTGTTCGGGCCAAGAAGGAGGGACGGAAGACTCTTAAGATTGGACTTTGGGTTGGGCTGATTATGCTGATTTCCCCAGGAATATTAGTGGTCATAGCTCTAATCTCAGCTGAAAAATATGATAAAGAGATGAATATTTGGGATGTTAATCGTAATGTATTGGCGGAGGCTGTGGTAAATAAAGATGCAGAAGAGCTTTACGATATGCTGTCAGACGATATGGTTGAAAGAAACAATATCACTCTACAAGATGTGGAAGAGTTTCTGGATCAGTGTGACATTTCAAATGTTAGTGAAGAGGATATGGAAAGATATACGGATTTTTCCGCTCCTGACGGAAATCATTATAGAGTATATGTTAGTTCAGCAAATAATCGAAGTCAGCCTTGTTTTCAATATAAGATGTATAACATCAATGACGATGAGGCTCAGTTCTTTATCTCTGGCGTAAGAGGTGATGCTGAGGATAAAGACTGTATTGGAATATATTTTATATCCTACAAGATTAATGGTAATGTTGTTAGTTTAGGTGAACCGGCGCCCAAAGAGAGATAAGATAACTTGCAAAAAAATAACTTAAAGAATATCATTTGTATAGAGGCTTTATAGCATATTAAAATGTGAATGGGAGAAGTAAAACTATGGAAAATAACAACGGTTATTGGGGGGACAACCACAATCAGTCACAGGGAGTGAATCAGCCGAATCAATTTCAGCCTAATCCCAACCAGCAGTACAACTACAACCAGCAGGGGGCAGCTGGTCCACAGTATAATTACAACCAACAGTCAGCAGGTGGCCAGCAATATAGCCAGCAGTATAATCAACAATCTGCAGGTGGTCAGCAATACAACCAGCAGGGGGCTGGCAACCAACAGTACAATTATAGTCAACAAGGTGCTGGTAACCAGCAGAATAACTACAACCAGCAGGGACCAGGTGGCTCACAGTTCCAGAGCAACATGCAGTATCAAGACAACCAGCGTTCTGATGGCCAGCAGTATAATCAACAGGGACCAAGCGGCCCGCAATACAATCAACAGGGACCAAGCGGCCCACAGTACAACTACAACCAACAGTCAGCGGGTGGCCAGCAGTACCAGAGCAACATGCAGTTCCAGAATGGTCCGCAGTACAACTACAACCAGCAAACAGCAGGTAATACTCAGTATAACCAGCAGTACTCAGGTGGTCAGCAGTACAACCAGCAAGGATCAGGTGGCCATCCACCAAAGTCTGGTTCAGGGGATAATCCTGGATTTGTGATGGGAATTATCGCTGCTATATGTGGTGTATTTGCAGCTCCAGCAGGTATTGTTGTGGGTATTATCGGACTTTTGAAGTCCAAGAATAATCCTAAGAAAGTGGCTCGTTATCTCAATCTTGCAGGTATTATCCTTGGCGGACTTTGGATAATAGGCGTTATTATCTGGGCAGCCATTTTCAGAGGTATGATGAAATCTGACAGCGCTGCAATGTACGGAAATACAGAGGCGAAGAAAGTTGTTGAGAGATATTTCAATGCACTTGAATCTGAAGATAAAGATCAGATTACTAAATGTTTCGTGAAAGATTATGACTATGACCTTATAGAGGACCTATATGGTGACTATGGTGATTATAACTGGGATACTGAGGGAATCTCTATTACAAAAGGTGAAACATATACCAAGGTTGATATTAAGAAATTATCTAGCACAGATTACGATGTAGATATTCAGGAAGCATATCAGTACTGTGTTACATGCGATTACATCCATGAGTCAGAGGGAGAGGAAATCCCGGGAACAGCTGATGTGGAGATTATTGCTGTAAAGAGTGGCGGAAGATATTACATTTTGGATGTTCGCGAAGTAGTATGTAACGATGAGGACAGCGACTTTGCTGAACTGGATACAGAAGAGGATAACGAGGAAGCGACTGAGGACGCAACTGAGGAGGATACCGAGGAGGCAACTGAGGAAGATACCGAGGAAGACACTGAAGAAGATACAGAAGAAATCGTCACCACCGAATATGTTATGCCAATGGATGGCGAGAAGTATGGTACTGATGAGTTGGGATACCTGACACTTAACATGGACCTTACTGAGACATCTCAGTTTGATGAAGCATTTGAAAATGCCTCTCTTATGAAGGGGTATGCAAATGATAATGAGGATTTTATCGTTGGAATCGTAAGATACGACGATGCGACAAAGACTCGTCAGCAGATGGCAACAGATGTTGAGACTGCTCTCAAGGAGAAAGAGGGTACCACAGTAACATCATCTGAAACAAGTATTGGTAAGGACTTTGACATTCCTGCTAGCAAGGTATCAGCCATTACAACAGATGGAGTATATGCAAGTACATTCTTCTTTGAGGATGATGGCGATCTTTATGTAATTCAGGTTGTATATGCATTCCAGTACTTCGTAGAAGCTGAGACAGTAGTATTTACATACGAGAAGCCATAACCAAAAGCAAAATGTGACAAGACCGATAGTAGTTAATCACTACATGGTCTTGCCACATTTTTTGTTTATGTATAGAGGGCTCTGTATGAGCCATTTGGGAATGAATCTATGTTATTACTTACCTAATTGTATAACCTGTTTAGTTTAATCCTCAGCCAGCAGCTCGGCTGTGTAAGCTGAAATGTTGAACTGTCTCCAGCTTCTGTCTTCATAGAAGCCGTGATTCTTTTTGATGTACATTTCTGCATTTTCAGGATCGTGATTGTAAATAGCAGGAGCGGCATCAGTTGAAAGCTTCTTCAGATACTCATAGTCCTGATATGCCACATCATCCTCGATTGTGTCCATATATGTCAGGTTGTAATCAGCGATGACATAGTCCATACGAACAAAACCAATGATCACATACATTACGCTTACCACGATGATGCAGTATTTAAATAGTGGAAACTCGTGTTTAAAGATGGAAATGATAACTGCGGCGAAGAGCAGTGTCAGCACTGTAAGTCCCCAAACAACCCAGATTCTCAGCTCAGTCAGAAGACAGGCGTCGATATACATCATGATTCTCACATAGCTGGATGCTATCATTATGTAAGTGCAAAGTGAGATAGTAGTCATCAGCACCTTAAGGGCCTTGCTTTCCTTGAAATGGTTATTTACGAATAGAACCATCAGGAAGTTGATGATACTTACTGTCAGCAGCTGGAAGAATCCTTCCCTTGCGTACTGAGAGTATGTATAGTCGTAAGGAAGCTGTCCGCCACCCAGGAACAGATACACAATCTGAATCATTGAGAATATCAGATAGATAACTGAAACCATAGACAGAACGGTGATGGCCACCAGTGGCTCCAGGTTTCTGTGATCTTCAACCTCTTCCTTGATGGTCTTCTTAGAGAAGAATCTCATGATGCAGTAAGCAGAAAGGAAGATGATCACAAATGTTGTGGTAATCCCAAACAGAGTACCGAAATGAAAATCAAACACAAAGCAGTTAGATAAAATGTTACTGAAAACCACATCCGCACCTGCAAGAAGCAACAGCAGAATTCCCACAACTGGGATAGAAACCAGAAGACCGATTCCCACATACTTGATCATATGCTTCTTGTCATCAGAGATTTCATTTTCAGAGCTTCTTTCCTTCAGCACCTTCATATCCTTACCGAAGTCATCCAGTGCACCAAAGGAAAATGTAAATGCTTCGCATATAGCCATTGCGGTCTTTGAAAAACTCCAGCGGCTGTCATCATACACATTATGAAGCAGGAAGATGAACAGCATCAGGAAGATTCCGCAGGTATTGAAGAACAGGATAGTAGGATTTCCTGTAAGGAAGTTGGAAACTGAAAGTGCGAGAATGATAAAGCCGTAAAACCAGCTGGTGCGCTTCATTTCCACTTCGTACAGATTAAGTCCGTAAACCATGTATGCCAGAGTTGCGATTCCGAAGAAAGGCATTGTGATACCTGACAGGTTCTTATATAAGCAAAATGTACCAAATACCGCATAGATGATAGATGCGAGACCCAGCTTGCGGGCCATTTTCTCTCTGAAATTAATTGTTGCCTCATCCTCAATGAAAGCAGGGCGGTAAGGTGTATAGACTGGAGAGGCGTTATTGTACGCCGGTACGCTTGGGGAAGCAGGTCTATATACCGAATTATTTTGTGGATTGTTGTTATCCATAATACTAACCTCCATATAAATCAATCTGTTATTCTGGGCTTCAGCCAGAAGAGTCTATTTTTGATACTCAAGTATATCTCCTGGTTGACACTCCAGGACTTCACATATCTTATCAAGGGTTTCGAAACGAACTGCCTTGGCTTTACCGTTTTTTAGTATTGAAATGTTAGCTAGCGTGATTCCAACCTGCTCAGCAAGATCAGATACTTTCATCTTGCGCTTGGCCAGCATAACATCGAGATTTACTATTATCATGCCGACACCTCCTATATAGTAAGTTCATTTTCTTTTTTGATCTCGTAAGCGTTCTGAACCAGCTTAGACATTGCGAGACACATGATTACATAGATTACAATTGCTACTATCTTCAGTAGGGTATAGGATAACTGGATCAGTCCCATCTGATTTCTGAAAAGCCAGACGAATATTCTGATCACATTGTTGATGATGAGAATAACACCACATATACCCATGTTCTTGAAGCTCTTTACATTTTCCATAGAGAAGGAGTTGTCCTTGCCAATCTCATTTACGATTCTCCAGCAGAAGTAAAGGATTACCAGGCAGATGGCTGCAGATATCCATAAAGCCACGATGTTCTGTCTAAGATAGACTGGAAGCAGATAGTCGTAATCTGGCTTATAGTAGTAGGCATAAGCGGTTGCTCCCGCGAAGAACGCCAGGCCCAGAAGACCAACGGAGATTACCACTGCTTTAAGCCAATAGGTAATAGTTTTTTGATTCATGATTTATCCCTCTTTTCGTATTTGATGATGTGAGTATAAAACAGTCATAAATGAAAGTCAAGAAAAATTTATCGAAAAACGATAAAATATATTTGAGAAACATAAAAAATATATTGTTTAAATGATGCTGTTTTGATGCCTGTTGGGATTCTTGAATTATTTATTTTTTTGTTGCGCTTTTGTTATGCCGAATGACTTATTATGTATAAAAAGATTTAGATGCGAGATTTATGTTTGATGGGCTTGTGAAACATCTATAGTTAAATACGGGAGGGAAAAGTTATGCCACAGGATAACAATAGCAGATATCAGAAGAGAAAAGAACAGCTTAAGCAGATAATGATCGACAACAAGGATGTGACAGAGAAGCAGGCTATTCAGAATCTATATGACAAGATAGAAGCATATAAGGAAAATGATACTAAGCTAGGTATGGATGAGGTGAAGAATCTTATCGCTCTTTACGAAGCTTGTGGAATCGCATTTAAGAAGAGTTACGATAATGCCAAGGCGAATAAGCAGGATGCCAAGGCTGAGTCATATTATAAGCTGATGAAGAAGTTCTCCAAGGATTATACAGCTCTTTATAAATATGCTAGAAGGCTGAATAAAGGTCTTGAGGATGATAAGAAGTTTAGCATAGAAGAATTTTATGATAATTACAGAACCAGGTCTGTGGATATAGGAGCAAAGTCACTTGATGAACTGAATAAAGCTGGTTCAGGAATGAGTGTTAGATATATCGTTCCTATGACGGTTAAGGATGAACCTGTAAGTGGCATGGCAGAGGGGGATGAGTTTTTAGGGTTCTTTACTGAGGATGTAAAGTATGACAAGAATACCTCCGATGACACCATAGAAACTCTGGAAGATTACAAGATTTCCAAGATGATATCCACAAAGTACCCTGAATTTAAACATAGGCTTAATGCATTAGAAGATCAGCATAGTGACTGGTACGATCTGGCCATAGCGCTGTCATATACGGAGCTGAAGGATAAGCTGAGAACAGAACCAGAGAAACTGCTTATTGACAAGGGAAAGCAGATTGTGATGAATATGCTGTCGGATAATATTGATAAGCTGGTGAAAGAGGGTAATCCTGACTTGGAGGGAAATTACTATGAACAGCAGTTTCAGAGCTTTAAAGAGGCATATGAAGCTATGGACAATAATCAGAAGGAGTCAGCCATAAGAGCACTTCTGGAATATACAAGCCAGATTATGAAGGCTGATTTCGGAAGAAAGGTTATGGATGGAATAGGAGTGGATCATAAATCTCCAGTGGGCCAGAGAAATGCGCTTATGAGCACAGTGGCTGATGTTCTTGGGTGCGGCGATTCCATCGCATTTTCAGAAAAGCTAAATGTGAAAACTTTGGAGAATGGAAAGATTGTGACCAAGAAGGGTGTGCTGATGATGCCGGCAAAGGGAGTTGATCCATCCGCTGCAGATCTGAAGGATCCTATTAACCAGATGGATAGAAGCAGTATGGAGAATTCCAAGGGACTCATCAAGAGCGCTGCATCTCTTCAGTTCCTGGATTATGTATGCGGAAATACGGACCGACATATATTTAACTTCTTCTATCAGTTTGACGAGAACGGAAAGTTGATTGGTGTTCAGGGAATCGATAATGATAACAGTTTCGGTGCGAAAGAAGGAGCGGATAACTTGGGAAATGCAGTTCCTTACGAACACTTAAGGGTTATTCCTAAGTCTATGGCTGATGCAGTTCTTGCTCTAAAGCCTGAAACTTATGCAGTTCTTCTTCAGGGGCATGGACTGAATGAAAAAGAAGTGGAGAATAATCTCAAGCATATAGTTGAGGTTCAGAATAAGCTTAAAGAGTCCATGAAGCATTATAAAGATGCTGTTCCGGGTTATCTGGATGAAAAGGTACCACGAATTGTTAACGATGATGAGATGGATGCATTCTCATTTAATGAGCAGCTTGTCTTTAAAGATCCTGAGAACATGAAGTTTAACATCTTCGGTAACTTGGCAAGTGGAACTCTTAGATCAAACAGTTATGGTAAGATTACCAACATGAATAAGAAGCTGGCAAAGGATGCCTATAACCTTGATTCAGTAATGTATGAGAAGGGGCCTGGCACTCTTCATGGAAATGTGGATGCTATGAAGGAACAGCTGAAGACCATGGCAACAGGTCCTAAGGGGAAGCCAAAGAAGATGAGTAAGGAAGAGAAAGAGGCATTCGATTCATTTAAGAACATGATGGATTTAACAGAAGCTTTATTCTCTAATGCGGCGTTTAATGAAAGATATATCAGAAATTCCCTTAATAGAGTAGGTGGAGTCACAGGTGAAGATATATATGAATTCCTGGGGGATGCATATCAGGAAGCTGATAAAGAAGGATTTAAAGATGAAACTATTGGAAAAGATGATCGATATATTGCCATAAATAAAGCTTATAATGCAACAGATGAATATCTCATGATGAATATTGAAGTAGGAATGACATATCAGGACCTTCAAGCAGATGTGGAAATGGCAAAAAATGAACCTGATAAGAAGAAGGCTATAGAAGCATTTGAAAAATATAAAACAACAGATGAGTGTAAGCGTTATCTTACAGCAGTTGATAATAAGAAAAAGCTGGGAGAAGCGCTTGATAAGATGGTTTCTATTCATAAGGAATGTGCCGAATTGACAGAGGCTGGAAAGGCTTGTTCTGCTATAGAGGTTAACGACAGATATGCAGGAAGCGATATGGAGAAACAGGCTAAGGAAAAGGTGGAAGCCATCAATAAAGCCCAGGCTGAGAAAATGGCTGAGATGGAGAAGAAGGCTGAAAAGCAGGGAAAAGGCATGGGCATGTAAGGGTTAAATAAGAGAATACATTATGATTACAAGGAAACAAAGGAAAAACGAGAAATAAGTAGATATGGAGGAGAATATGTAAAGGAAAGTGATGTGTCCCTTTTATATCACACAGTTTCGTGGTATAATATCATTGTCGCAGATGGCTTGTTTTATGGGGAAAGGGGCATACTACGATGAAGGGGAAAAATCAAAAATTAAAACTTTTATACCTTGCTAAAATAATGCAAGAGCAGACAGATGATACACACGCTCTTACTATGCCTCAAATCATAGATGAACTGGCTAAGTACGACATTGAGGCACAGCGAAAGAGTGTGTACGATGACCTGGATGCTCTTGATTTTTTTGGGATAGAGATAATCAAGGAACAGGTGGGATTCAGAACCTACTATCATTGTGGCAATAGAGATTTTGAGATTGCTGAGTTGAAATTCTTAGTGGATGCCATACAGTCTTCGAAGTTCATTTCCGAGAATAAGACCAAGGAACTGATTCGAAAACTGGAGAAGTGCATAAGTATCTATGATGCAAAGCTCCTGGACCGAGAGGTTAAGGTGACTGGCCGTATCAAGAACATGAACGAAAGTATCTACTATGTGGTGGATGCCATACATTCGGCCATCAGTGAGAATAAGGCTATCAAGTTCAAATACTTCAGCTGGAATGTAAAAGGTGAAGAAGAGTTCAGGCGAGATGGTGCATTTTACCAAGTTAGTCCTTGGGCACTTCATTTCGATGACGAGAGATATTATCTCATAGGCTACGACCATGAGAAGAAGGAAATGCGCCACTACCGCGTCGATAAGATGAGGGAAGTGGATGTGCTGGATGTTAAGCGTAAGGGGAAGATGGAGTTTAACCGCCAGGACAAAGCAAAATATAACGAAGTTTATTTCCGAATGTATGACGGTGACATTGAGTCGGTCACACTGAAATGTAAAAATACCATGGCGAATGTCATCATAGATCAGTTCGGAAGGAATGTAACACTGATACCGGCGGAAGATGGTTACTTCACTGTAAATGTGGATGTGGCAGTAAGTAGTCAGTTCCTATCCTGGGTGATAGCGTTAGAAGGAGATGTAATCATCCAAGGGCCGGACAGTGTGAAGACAGCCATGAAGGACCTGTTGGGAAAGAAGTTTATGTAGGTTGGTTGGAGTGTTTGGAAGAGATGTTCAGAGTGTTAGGGGAGCGGTTTATGTAGGTTGGTAGAGTTGTTTTGAATGATCAGCGGGATGGTTGTTCAGCAGAAGTCTTGTGAAGAAGTTTAGTAGCGAGGAGGGAATGCATATGTTGGAGTTTAATCAAATGATAAGGGTAACATGTATCATGTGTAAGAAAACATTCCCAGTGAATGAAGGCATGGTGGATTCTAAAGAGAAAGGGTTACAGATTTGTTGGTGTCCGTTCTGCAAGAGGGGAACGGAGGTTAAGGTGATTAGTGTGGTGAAATAGAGGAATAGAAGGAAAGGATATGTTTAATTATGATACATGAGATAATGAGAAGTGTAGCAATTATTGGATTAGGAGATATTTACGAATATTATGGTGGAGCCGTTGTTCTTATTTATTTTATTATTGTTCTTCTTATTGGAATAGGATTAGCGATTTTTGCAGGATTACTTTGGAATTATTATGTGATTAAGGAATTAAAAGCAATAAAAAGCAAACTGGAAGATATGACGGATGTAATAGGCTATGGGTTAGATAAAGTAGCAAAGAGCTCTAATGCTTCTGGTCAGACAGCACCTCATTATCAAATGAAGAGAAATGACGAACCAGATATGCCAGGTCGTAATGATGAGAAATATTAGGATGGTGTAGAAAATGATCGTATATTCAGGTGTAAAAACAGATTTTATGCAGAGTGTAGATAATGACACAATTGCTATAGAAATTGAAGCGAAGATACATGAACTGATGGGGAGAAAAACTCCTAAGGCAGAGTTTAGATCTTGGGAAAATTCTCTGACTTATATGTACAAGGTCCTGAATGTTGACGATATCCCTAATGATGCGGGAGTGGCAATAGAATATAACATTCCTCAGACATCTAAAAGAGTAGACTTTCTTATCTCGGGATATAACAAGGACAATAACCCTGGTGTAACAGTAGTTGAGCTGAAACAATGGGATGAATTAAAATGCGTCAAAGGAGTTGATGCGTTAGTAGAAACATTTGTTGGTGGAGGTATAAGGACGGTGGTTCATCCTTCCTATCAGGCTTGGTCCTATGCGCAGCTAATCCGTGATTATAATGCGACTGTTCAGGATGAGAATATATGTATTAATCCCTGTGTTTGTATGCATAACTACATTCGACATAAGGATGATCCTGTGGATGATGAGATATATAGCCCATACTACGAGGAAGCTCCAGTTTTTACTAAAGGGCAGATATCAGACATAAGAGATTATATAAAGAAAACTGTAGTAAAGGGAGATAAGAAAGAAACTCTTTACAAGATTGAAAATGGCAAGATTCGTCCTTCGAAAAGCTTGCAGAACTCAATCTCTTCAATGCTTAAAGGCAATAAAGAGTTCGTGATGATAGATGAGCAGAAGGTTGTATATGAAGAAATACTGCGACTTTCGGAAATGTGTCAGAAGGATTTTAAGAAGAGAACTGTTATCGTAAAAGGTGGTCCAGGAACTGGGAAGTCAGTCATTGCAGTAAATTTGCTTGCAGAACTCACCATGCGTGATCAGATGGTTCAGTATGTTTCTAAGAATAGTGCTCCAAGAGATGTATATAAGAGAAAGTTAAAGGGGGACTTTAAGAAGTCCAGTATAGATAATCTCTTTAAAGGCTCAGGTATGTATACAGAAACTCCGAAGGATTCTATACATACCTTGCTAGTGGATGAAGCTCATAGATTAAATGAGAAGTCAGGAATGTTCCACAATAAGGGCGAGAATCAGATAAAAGAGATTATAAATGGTGCATTTTGTTCGGTGTTCTTTATAGATGAATCTCAAAGAGTAACTATGGACGATATAGGTTCCATAGATGAAATCAAAATGTGGGCTGAATATGAAGACTCTGAAATCTATGAGCTTGAGCTAGTATCTCAGTTTAGATGTAATGGCTCTGACGGGTACATTTCTTGGTTGGATAATACTTTGGAGATAAGAGATACAGCTAATCTTGATCTAGATGGAATAGATTTTGACTTCAAGATATGTGAAACACCTTCTGAGGTTAGAAGGCTCATTTTAGAGAAGAATAAAACAGGAGTTGCAAGAATGCTTGCAGGGTACTGTTGGGATTGGAATAAACAAGAAGCCAATAATACGGACTATCATGATATTCAGATAGGCGATTTTGAGATGAGTTGGAATCTTGGCTCAGGAGAACCATTTGCAGTAAGTGAAACATCTATAAATGAGATTGGATGTATTCACACTTCTCAGGGATTGGAATTCGATTATGTGGGAGTGATAATCGGAAATGATATCAGGTATGAGGATGATCATGTAGTAACAGATTTCAGTAAGAGGGCTCGTACAGATCAATCATTAAAGGGAATAAAGAAACTTTATAAAAAGGATCCCGAAGAAGCAAGGCGTCGAGCTGAAGAGATAATAAAGAATACATATAGAACACTTTTGACTAGGGGAATGAAGGGCTGCTATGTGTATTGTACAGATAAAAAGCTGGCGGAACATTTTAGAGAGAGAATGATGGCTTATTCAAAAGCAATTAGTGGATTTTATAAGGAGAATAAGGATGAAGCAGGAAACGATTGACAGAATTAGGAAATTTACAGAAGACAGGGATTGGGACCAGTTTCATTCTCCGTCAAATCTAGCAAAGTCGATATGCATCGAATCGGCTGAACTGCTGGAGTGCTTTCAGTGGGATGATAACTACAATATTGAACATGTAAAGGAAGAACTGGCTGATGTATTGGTGTATTGTAGAAATATGCTGGACAAGATGGGGCTTGATGAAGACGAGATAGTGAATGCCAAGATGGAGCAGAACGAGAAGAAGTATCCTGTGGAGAAGGCCAAGGGGAAGTCGAATAAGTATGATGATTTGGGGTAGGGATTGATTAAATTATATAAAGAGGAGTAAATGATTATGGGAAGAGGATATAGATATCATGAAACAATTTATCATAAAGGATTAAATTTACAGAAAACAATTGGTGCTAATTCTAGAAGTGAATTGAGATATAAAATAGAAATACAAAGGGCACAATGGGATGAGAGATTGAATAAGAAATTAGAGTCCGAAAATAAGAAAATGATTGCTGAGCAAAAGAGAGCAGAGAAAGCAGAGATTGCAAGGAATAATGAAAAAGCTATTTTATATGCCGAAGAGTTAACTAGAGATGCTTCAAATATACAGGATAAATTAGACTCTTTATTAGTAAACGATTTAACATTCGAAAAAATAGATTTTGAAAAATTAAAGACATTTGATCAGTATAGTGTTCCTTCTCCTTCTATGCCAATGATGATTCCGGAACAGAGAGAGCCTCTTAGGTCAGATGATGAATTTAATCCTAAACCAGGACTTTTAGTTAGAATGTCTAAAAGTAAATTGGAGCAATTTAATGCTGATAATGATGCTAGATTTAATGCAACACATAATGCGTGGTATCAAAATGAAATGAATAATAAAGCTCAAAATAATTTGATGCTTGAAGAGTATAACAGAAAACTGGCAGAATGGCAGAAAAACAAAGAGGAGTTCATAAATCAACAGAATGAACATAATATTGGTGTTGACGAGTTTAAAACTTCAGTTCGTTCTGGGGATTCTGATGCGGTAGATGAATATGTTGAGATGCTTCTAGATAAAATTAATATTCCGTTAGATTATCAAATGGGGCATAAAATTGGTTATACTTCGGAAAATCGTAATATTATTATTGATGCTTTTTTTCCAACGATTGAATCGATTCCTCGATTGAAATCAGTTTCTTATGTGAAATCAAGACAAGAATTCAAAGAATCTTTTTTTACTGATAATCAAATTGCAAAAAAATATGACAGTATAGTATATCAATTGGCTTTAGTATACTTAAACAGAGTGTTTAGTATAAATAATGATTTTGATTTGATTGATGCTGTTGTATTGAATGGTATGGTTAATACTATTGATAAAGCGACAGGAAATGATACAGTTTCTTGTATATTGTCAGTAAGAGTAAATAGAGATAAATTTGAGTCTCTTAATTTGTCATCGATTGACCCTAAGGCTTGGTTCAGAAGTGCAAAAGGGGTTGCTGCAGCCAATATAGCAAATATAACACCGGTACAACCTATTCAAATATTAGATAAAGAAGATGAAAGATTTATAGAGGGATATAGTGTTATTGATTCAATAAATGAAGGTGTGAATCTTGCTGCGATTGATTGGAAAGATTTTGAAAATCTTATAAGTGAAGTTTTTGGTCAGGAATTTAGTAGTAATGGTGGTGAGGTAAAAATAACTCAAGCAAGTCGTGATGGTGGAGTGGATGCTGTTGCCTTCGATCCTGATCCCATTAGAGGAGGGAAAATTGTTATTCAAGCAAAAAGATATACTAATGTTGTTGGTGTATCTGCAGTACGAGATTTATATGGCACACTAATGAATGAAGGTGCTATGAAGGGAATTTTGGTTACTACATCATATTTTGGCAATGATGCATATGATTTTGCGAATGGAAAACCTATTCAGCTTATTGATGGAGGACAGTTATTAGGACTTTTGGAAAGACATGGTCATAAAGCTAGAATAGATTTGAAGGAAGCAAAAATGATACTAAATAATTGATTTCTAAGTAATGGCGTTATTAATTCGAAGTTTAATATTTTTAGATATATAAATGAAATTTTGACATTTTTGTTATTTTGTAGATTTGTTTGGTCTTTCGATTGGAAGAGAAAAAATGAGTGGAACAAGAGCTGAACGCTATGGAGAAGGTATTATATCTGAATTGGCTGATGAGTTAACTCAAAAGTATGGAAAAGGTTTTGATAAACGCTCTCTTTATAGATATGTACAGTTCTATCAGAGTTATCCCGAGATTGTGGGGACACTGACCCCACAATCTGGTGGACATGCAATGATACTAAAGAGTTTGTAAAGTTAGGGGATAATATGTGGCCATATAAGAACCATTCAGAAGAAGAATATTATAGAGTTATTGAGTATGTTCAAAGTTATGCAGAGTCTCTAGGAGCAGAGTATGTATGCTCAAAGTTACAGAAGTTTACCACATATTGGAATGATAAGGACATTCAGGAGACAATAGAATTAAAGATTTTTAAGTATAATGGCGAATTCTTTTGGGTGGAAAATCATTTTCTGCCGGAGCGCCCTTTTATAGTGCTTTCATTTGGTGATTCCATAGATTCAATATTTGAGGATGCAGATCCATTTCCATATGATTTGAGTGAGGATGAACTGAAGAAAGAAGTAAGATACTCTTTTGGGATTGAAAGTTAGAAACTCGATGGCCGTTTAACAAACCAGGTAATATCAAGTTTTTTGTTAAACATATACTAAAGAAGAATAGAGAGAGGATTATATGAGAAAGAAAATTTCAATGGTTTTGATTGTTCTTATTATTTTAGCCTCCGTAAGAACGAATTGTTATGCGGCAGAAGATGATATATTGGAGCTACAGCGTTTGATAAGTACAGGTGAGGCTATTACTGATTCATCTAGTGCAGAAGCGTTTGTATGGATTAATAATGTTCTTAAATATATTGAAAAACATAAAGATTCCTTTGTATATGAAGATATTAAAAGCGAAGCTACTAGTGCAAAAAACTATACGAGTATTTCAACTTTAAATAAACAAAATATAATTATAGGATATCTTGAGTTTTTAGAAGATGAATTAAATAATGTTGAGACTAAAGATGTTCCACAATTAATTAGTGAAGCGAAAACTATTAGAAACTATAATAGCCCTCAAGCATATAAATGGTTGGTTGAGGTGATTCAATCTATGGAACAGTATAGCTCCTATCAAATTACACAGGATATTCTTGATGAGGTCAAGTCTGCGAAAGGCTATTCAAACACATCTACATTAAATAAATTTAATAAAGCCTTAGGTTATCTTGAGCTTTTAGATGATGAATTAAATAATGTTGAAATTAAAGATGTTTCACAATTAATTAGTGAGGCGGAAACTATTAGAAACTATGATAGCCCTCAAGCGTATAAATGGTTGGTTGAGGTGATTCAATCTATGGAACAGTATAGTTCCTATCAAATTACTCAGGATATACTCGATGAGGTTAAATCTGCGAAAGGCTATTCAAGCACTTCTACATTAAATAAAAATAATATAGCTTTAGGATATATGATGTATTTAGAGGAAAAAGTAAAGTCTTCTAACGCAACAATGACAAGCAATAAAATTTACACATTGATCAGTGAGGGGAATAATATATCTGATTGGGGGAGTTGTAAAGCATATAAATGGCTTATGGATGTAAGTGAGTATAATAATGAGTTTTCTGATACTTCAGTATATGAGAGCTTAGAAGAACATTGCAAAAAGGCAATGGGATATTCTTCTATATCAACTCTAAATTATAATAATCTTATTCTTTCAGATTTAATGCTTATGGAGCAAGAAATCCCTAAAACTGTTGTTCTTACAAAAATCGAGATAATTAATCCACCGAATAAAACAATTTATACTGAAGGAGATTTGTTTAATCCAAATGGAATGAGTATAGATGCTGTATATACATATGTATATAGCGACAATTCATCACTAGAAAAGAAAAAGACTATCACAAATTATGTTGTTGATACATCAACAGCTTTATCTTGTGATGATGAAGTTTGGACAATTTATTATACAGAAGGAGAAGTTACCCAAACAGCAGAACAACAAATTACGGTTAATCCTATTCTTGTTTCTGAAACATTGAAGAGTATAGAAATTGCTAAAGCTCCTAATAAGACTGTATACAAGGAAGGTGAATGTTTTTCCAAATATGGAATGAGAATTGATGCGTTATATGATCAATATTGGTCGAATGGGACATATTCAACAACTAAAAAAACAAATGTTGCTTATTCGGTTGATACTGTTACAAAACTAAAAGCATCTGATACATCTGTAACTATTAGTGTTATTGATGGGGATATTAATCTTAGTTTAGAACAAGGGATTACTGTAGAAACACATATTTGTTCTGAGGTGTTAGATAGTATAAAAATTATTAAAAATCCAGATAAATTGTCATATAAATCTGGGGAAAAATTTGATAAAACGGGAATGATTGTAGATGCAAAGTATAAATGTGTGTGGTCAAATGGATATACAGAATATATCATAAAAGAAAACATAGATTATTATACAGTAAATACATCATCGCCATTAATTGCAGGAACGACTAAGATAACAGTATCAGTAATAGATAAAGGGATAAAAAAGACTGCAGATATCCCAATAAGTGTTGTTTCACAGTATAAGAATGAGTGGGTAGATAAAAGGTGGTATGACGATTCTGGAAATCAAACATATAATGGAATTCTTTCTTGGAAGAGTAATTCAATTGGCTGGTGGGTTGAAGATAACGCAGGCTGGTATCCTCAAGATTCATGGCAAAAAATAGATGGTATATGGTATTACTTCAAGCCAGATGGATATATGGCTTCTTCAGAGTATTATGGTGGTTACTGGTTCAATGGAGATGGATCATGGGATGATCAGTACTATCTGACATGGAAGAGCAACTCGACTGGTTGGTGGGTTGAAGATAAATCAGGTTGGTGGCCATCTAATAAATGGCTCAAGATAAATGGTAGTTGGTATTATTTTGATTCATCGGGATATATGGTGACTAGTCAATACATAGATGGTTATTGGATTGGAGCAGATGGTGTATGTCAATAATTAAATGTCATTATATGTGGTTAAGAGAAGTCTTTGCCGTTGATATATAAGTTGATATTTATTTTGGCTTGAAGGATAAGTATATTATGGGGATTAATTGATGTGTAAAAAAAGTGATTCTAAATCACAAAAGGTATGATATGGCATATTGTAACTGGGGAACAAATCTGGATATTTTAATAGCATATCATGATACAGAGTGGGGCGTACCGTTGCATGATGACCGTGGGCAATTTGAGTTCTTGATGATGGAAGTAATGCAGTGCGGTCTTAACTGGACCATGATGATGAAAAAGCGTGAGATATTCCGTTCCTGTTTTGATAATTTTGAATTTGATAAGGTAGCTGAGTATACGGAGGAGGATGTTGAGAGAATCCTTGAAGTTCCGGGGATGATCAAGTCCCGTAGGAAGATTGAAGCTATCATCAATAATGCAAAGTGCTTTCAAAAAATCCGGCAGGAGTTTGGTTCATTTGACGCGTATCTGTGGGCTTATTCGGATGGTAAGACCATATTATATAACAAACATGAGGATGGCTATATTCCAGTAAGTAATGGACTCTCAGATGAGATTAGTAAGGATTTGAAGAAACGGGGGTTCAGGTATCTTGGAACTGTTACGGTGTATTCTCATTTGCAGGCTTGTGGAATGATAAATGATCATGGCTCCGACTGTCCTTTCTATAAGAGGATTAATTCGTCCCATCCCACAGTAAAGAAGCGAAGATATAAAGAGAAGCAGATACAGTATTTTGGCTAAGAAAGTATAATGATTTGAGTAGAGATATATAGTGTTTTATTACATCAAGGAGGTATTGAGATGGAATTAAAATTATATATGTTTGATACTTGCCCATATTGTCGCAAGGTAATTAATGAGATTGAAGCCAGTGGACGCACGGATGTTGAATTCCACAATATCCATAAGAATGAAGCCGATAGGTTGGAACTTATCGCAGTAGGCGGAAAGCAGCAGGTGCCATGTCTTTTTATAGACGGCGAACCTATGTATGAAAGTAGTGCTATAGTGGAGTGGCTACGAGCTAATCCTCAGCAGTAAGGAGGAGATGTCTGTATGGAAGGGATTAAGTCTATACTTATTAAAGACACAACAAGAGAAGAGAGGATCCGTATAGTTAATAAGTCTCTGGAAGTATGCGGCCAGGAGTGTCAGTTCTGTAATGGCTGTGACAATATAGGCGGAGGCCGAACAGAAACATTTTACAGGCCGTATATAGATGGAGAGAAGGAACTTCGCGAGATTAATGCTGAATATATAGCAGGAAGGGTCAAGGGTTGATGTATGATTCCGGATATTGAGAAGTCCACCAGAGAAGAAAGAGAACAGTATATAAGGGAAAGATTTAAGTGTATCAGTGATTGCGACAGTTGTGGCATTTGCACCATGTACCGAAATCAGGATCCAATGCTGGTGTATCAGGAATATATAGATGGTACTAAAGACTTTATGGAAATAACGGCAAAATATAGATAAGCTCAGTTGTTGAACTAGGAGGAATAGATTGATGATAACAAGAGATGAGGCGTTTGCTCTTTTAAAGAAATACAATAAGGATTCATTTCATATCCAGCATGCTCTTACAGTAGAAGCAGTTATGAAGTGGTATGCTGAGGAACTGGGATATGGAAATGAAGCAGAATATTGGGGGATTGTTGGATTGCTGCATGATATTGACTTCGAAATCTATCCTGATGAGCATTGTCTCAAAGCTCCGGAACTTCTTAGAGAAGGCGGTGTCAGTGAAGATGTAATCCATGCTGTCTGCTCCCATGGCTATGGGATTACAGTAGGTTGTGGCGTGACAATTGATGTAGAACCCACAAGAGAGATGGAAAAGGTTCTCTTTGCAGCAGATGAGCTGACTGGTCTTATCGGTGCTGCAGCTCTTATGAGACCATCCAAAAGTACAAAGGACATGGAACTGAAGTCATTGAAGAAGAAATATAAGAGTAAAGGCTTTGCGGCAGGTTGTTCAAGAGAAGTTATTGAGCGTGGAGCTGCTCAGCTTGGTTGGGAGCTTGATAAATTGCTATCGATGACACTTCAGGCTATGGCTGCGACGGAGGATATTATTAGCGAAGAGATGGCAGCGGAAGAGTGAGAAATATATAGATGGTTATGGGGTTGGAGCAGATGGTTCTTGTGGATAAATGTTTTGTAAATACTTAACTTATAATTTTTTGAATGTGAGGGTTTATATATTTTATGGGGATTATATGTTTATACATGCTGCTTGCAATCCTTGCGGCATGTCTATGTGAATTTGTACAACTGATTGGAAAGGTATATGAGGGCCCATGGAGTTCATTTATCTCTTCAGGTGATAATTACCGATATAACTATATTTCGTATATTGTTGGATTGGTTTTGTTCTTCGGTATATTGGTGCTGCTATACAGGGTATTATTGAAGAAGAAGCTGGAAACTACAGAGCTGTACAGGGGCGACAAGATATTCGCTGTAATATCTGTAATAGTCGGATGTATCCTCATGTTTGTGGCTTTGATAGCATTAATATTTGTGGTCTTGGGTATGACGGACAATATTGGTCCAGAGGTCATGTTTTATACAACAATGATTGGTTGGCCTGTTGGTACCATGATTTATTTGCTGGTAAGACTTAGCATGGATATGTGATGAAAATTTAATAAATAGATTGGACTTGAGATTATGAATACAGAGAATGAAAAAGTACTTGAACGCTTGAAGCGTGGAAATGACATTTATATTCAACATGATCAGAATGCTGGTGATGTGTCATTGGCCATTAGAAAGAAAACAGCAGAAGAAGGACAGCATCCCTACGCTATTGTTATAACCTGTTCGGATTCAAGGGTTATACCAGATGCTATATTTTCTGCTGGTATTGGTGAACTTTTTGTTATTCGTGTTGCGGGGAATGTGCTGGATAATCACCAGCTTGGAAGCGTAGAATACGCATTTTCTCATCTTGATGCGAATGTTATCGTAATGCTGGGACATACAAAGTGTGGAGCTATAAGCGCGGCGCAAAGTAGTCATGGCGGTACGGATAAGTTTATAAAGTACATCATTGATGATATACATGAAGCCATCGGTGATGAGACAGATGATTATAAGGCTACGGTGCTTAATGTTAAGCATGGTGTGAATATCATAAAGAATGCATTTCATGATCATCCTGATATTGAGGATGGAGAACTGGATGTTCTTGGGGCTGTTTATGATATTGAGACTGGTGTTGTTGAGTGGGTGTAGTTATATAGCTTTTGTGAGGTATAAGCTATGCGTCAGATAGTTATAGGACAAGTATTACTGATTATATGTTGCTTATTCTATCTTGCCTTTTGGTATATGGGATATCGTCCTAATACAGTGGTTGATAGAACAGGCGGAGTGAATGGATTCTTGCTTTCAGCCACTGCGTTCTTTGGTATGGCGGGGATTATATGCAGTCTTATGCCAGTAAAGGAGACTAGTACAACGAAGTACAGTCAGCTGTTTATAGTGTTTGGTGGAATAGCGGCTTATATCATATTGATGTTCGTGACCAAGTATGGATTCCAGAGAATGGTTACAACAGAGCTGTTTTTGATAGTTGGATGGATGATGCTGGAACTATCGATAATCAATAGACTTAGTGGTTCTGGACTTCTGCATGAATCCAAGCTGGTGGCTGTATATGTGGTAGTGGCACTGGCATTTGTGATCAGTATGGTTCTGTATGTTGCGTATTATCGTATGGAAGAGATGAAAGCGTTTTATGCTGCCATGGTTCCATTGATTACTGAAGGTATATCAATGGGAATACTGGTAGCGGTGCTGGTTATATAGAAAGTTTAAACAATTAGAGTTTGATTTAGAATGTGATTATTTTATTTAATATTTGGAGGTATGACTGAATTTGGGACTTTTTAGTAATTCAGAAATTGTCATATTGAAAGAGTCTAGTGATGCGAGGGAATATTTAAATAAGTTGCAGGATTTAAGAAAGCAACTGCCTGATAATTCTGGAGCATTAGATAAAATAGATAGAGAGATAGCTATTACTGAAGCAGGAATATATGGAGAAGATAGTATTCTGTTTGAGCTTAAGAATAGTGGTATGGATTTGGTAGTTATTCATGATCTTTTTATAGAGACAAAGGATGGAAGGGGCGCTCAGATTGATTATCTTGTTATTACACCATATATGAATGTGATTATTGAGTGTAAGAATCTTGTTGGAAATATTGAGATTAATAACAAAGGCGAATTCATTAGAACATTTGAATATAAAGGCAGGGAGATTAAAGAGGGGATTTATAGTCCTATAACTCAGAATGAAAGACATTTGACTGTGTATAGAGAATGTCGAAAAGAAGATAAGAATTTTGCTGCCAAAGTACTCTTTGAAAAATATTTTGATAGATATAACAAATCAATTGTTGTATTGGCTAATTCTAAGACTGTTGTTAATGATCGCTTTGCAAAGAAAGAGATTAAAGAACAGGTTATTAGGTGTGATCAGTTAATTACATATTTGAAGAATCTTAAATCTGATCTGAAATCCAATAAAAAAGAGATGATAGAACATGGTGAAAAGATTCTTTCAATGAATATTGAGGAACGAAAAGAGTATCTGAAGAAGTTTGAAGATTTGGTATCGAATGTAAATAGTGATAAAGATAAAACAAATACTGGTGACTTGATCTGTCCTCAATGTGGAAGTAAGTTAGTTCTTCGAATAGCGAAGAAGGGACCTAATGAAGGTAACCAGTTTTATGGATGTAGCGCATTTCCTAAATGCAGGTATATTAAGAATGTGTAAAATATTATTACAAAAGGATCGTACTAGATTAATATGGAAATAAACGATTATGTTTTACTTATTATAAAAGGAGAGAATAAAACCCAAAGTGTTTATTCCTATAATTATAATCCTGATACTAAGAAGTGGGATATACGGTTTACTAATGGGAATCTTTATTCTTATTCATATAATAATGTTGTAGTTCTAAAGTATTCAGGAAAAATACCTTGTGAAAATATTCAGCTTTCATTTAACGGACAAAGATTGGATAACATAAAGTATATATGGTCGTTTAAAGATAAAAATTCAACTTGTGAATATTGGAAGATTAAATACCAAAATGGATTTGAAGTCGTTTATAACAGAAATAGATTAGAAGTAATAAATGATTGCCGTATAGTTAAAAATTCATCTGACATATTTAGCTATATCAAAGAACTTTCGAGTTTGTTTGACTTTGTTAAGAATAGATATGGCGAAAATGTTCTTGAAAATAGAATAAAACATATTTCATTTGTTGGTGAAAATTCTGCTTTGGCATGTTATCTAAATCCTGGATCAAAAGATAATATTCAATTCAAGTATCCAGAATACTTAGTTTTCCCATTTGGTTGTAATAACAGTCAGTATAAGGCTGTTAATAGGGCCTTATGTAATAGGATTAGTATCATTCAGGGGCCTCCAGGAACCGGTAAAACTCAGACAATCTTGAACCTTATTTCCAATATAGTTATTCAGGGAAAAACGGTTTTGGTTGTATCTAATAATAATTCAGCAATAGAGAATGTTTTAGAAAAGCTATCTGATCCTAAAAAAAGCTTGGATTTTATTGTTGCTTATCTGGGGAAAAAGAAGAATAAAGATTTATTTATATTAAAACAGAGTGGTAAGTATCCGAATTTTAATGATTGGAATCTTAAAAGTGATGAAAATGATAGGACTCGAGCAAAGAGAGTTATCCAAAGTAATCTAAGTGAACTGAAAAACATATTTGATAATGAAGAAAAACTTGCTGAGTTAAAAAGTGAAAGAGATAAAATAAACACGGAATTCCAGTATTTTACTGACTATATTAATGAATACATAAGCGACATTTCTTCTTTTGATTTTGGTGCATCCGTAAATTCTAAAACATGGTTATATCTTTGGAATGAATATCAATTAAGTGTTGAAAATAAAGGCTTTTTTAAGTTTATTCAAAAGATAAAATTGATCATAGCTCTTGGTAGGAGTGCGTTTAAGTTATCTAAGCTAGATAGTTCATTTATAATAAATGTTTTTCAATATAATTATTATAGATCTATCATAAATGAATTAAATTCTCAGATTGAAAAATTGAATAACGAGATAAAAAGTAAATCTGTGTTGATGAACTCCTTAATGGGAGACTCGTTAGAGTTGTTTAGATACAGTTTGGTGGATAGATATCATAAATGTAATGAAAGACCTGTGTTTGAGGAAGAGGACTTATGGAAAAGACCAAACGATGTTTTATATGAGTATCCTGTTATATTAAGTACAGCATTTTCATCTAATACTAGTTTAAATAAAAATGTAATGTATGATTATGTTGTTATAGATGAAGCTTCACAGGTTGATATTGTTACTGGAGCACTGGCCCTTTCATGTGCAAAAAATGCTGTTATTGTAGGCGATATGAAGCAGCTTCCAAATGTTGTAAATGATATTGATAAGAAGAAAGCTGATAGTATTTATGAGAAATATGATCTAGCAGCAGGATATAGATATACGAATAGCTTTATGAAATCAATAATGGATATTATTCCGGATATTGAATGTACTCTATTAAGAGAACACTATAGATGTCATCCTAAGATAATAAATTATTGTAATCAGAAGTTTTATAATAATGAACTACTTATTATGACTGAAGATAAAGGTGAGAAGGATGTAATTGTCGCATATAAAACAGTTAAGGGTAATCATTCCAGAGATAAATATAGTGAAAGACAGATAGATGTTATAAAGAATGAAATAATTCCTAAATATATAAAAAGTATAGAAAAAACAGGAATTATTGCACCATATAGAAATCAAGTATATGCGTTACAAAAAGAACTTGAAGGCTTTGAAATTGCTACGGTACATAAGTTTCAAG
>CAMNGU010000016.1 GCA_946538525.1 uncultured Lachnospiraceae bacterium | reverse complement strand
GTTGAAAGCATTGTAGGTACGATGTTATCAAATGCTACCTTAGTTGTTCCGTCCTCTGCAGCAACGATTATTCCTTCGTACTCACCGAAGAGACGACCAAATCCTCCAAGGAAGTAGCAGCCACCTGCGATGATGATAGCGAAGAATGTTGATACAACAGTTCCTGTCTTAACAGCCTTTTCATCCTTGATGGCATAGAATTTGTGAACCATCTGTGGAAGTCCCCATGTACCAAGAGAAGTAAGAATAACAACTCCCAGAAGTGCAAGAGGATCTGGACCAAAGAAACTTGCGAAAAGTCCCTGACTGTCTGCAAGAGCAGGAGTAGTAACTGATGGATCTGTTGCGATTAATGAAAGCTCTTTAATTGCGTTAAGGAAACCGCCTTGTCCATTTAATACAGCTCCGATTACTGCACAGATACCGATCAGCATGATGATACCCTGAACGAAATCATTTAAGGCAGTAGCCATATAACCACCGATAACAACATATGCTCCAGTAAGGAGTGCCATGATGATTACGCAGATACGATAATCAATAGAGAACGCCATTCCGAAAAGTCTTGAAAGACCATTATATACACCAGCGGTGTAAGGAACCAGGAAGATAAATGCTATGATGGAACCTACAACACGGAGTGACTTTGAATTATATCTCTTTCCAAAGTACTCAGGCATTGTCTTCGCATCCAGCTGCTGTGTCATAAGTCTGGTTCTACGACCAAGTACCAGCCAAGCAAGAAGGCTTCCGATAAATGCATTTCCAAGTCCGATCCATGTTGATGCAAGACCGAATTTCCAACCAAATTGTCCGGCATAACCAATGAATACAACAGATGAGAAGTAAGATGTTCCGAAAGCGAAAGCTGAAATCCATGGACCTACTGTACGACCTCCGAGAACATAATCATCAACATTCTTAGCCTTATTTCTGGAATAGATACCTATTCCTATCATTGTGCCGAAGAATATTATGAGCAGTGTAACTTTAATAGCCATAATGGTGTCTCCTTTGAATAATTCTATGATTTTTTTATGTTTAAATCGTTAACACTTTGCCACAGTAACGATTTAACGCGCTAAAGTGTATTATACAACTATGGTTAGGGATGTCAAGATAAAACTTAAGGGCGTTTAAATTATTTACACAAATGGCTGTATGTGTGGTAAAATAAGCGTTAGTTTTCTTGTGAAGAACGATAGTTTCTTGTAAAGCAAGAGTGTATAGCAGTAGATAGATGAGGATATAATTGATGAAACTTGGTGAATGGAATTTACTTCGAATAGATAGAATTAAGGATGTGGGAGCATATCTTACGGACGGAAGAGGAGAAGATGTACTTCTTCCTACTCGTCAGATACCGGAAGGTTGTGAGATAGGCGATAATGTGGAAGTCTTTCTCTACAGAGATTCTGAGGATAGAATGATTGCTACAACTCACACGCCATATATAACACTGGGACAGGTTAAGAGGCTGAAGGTTAAGTCGGTTAGCGATATTGGTGCATTTCTCGATTGGGGACTCAGCCGTGATCTGTTTCTTCCTTTTAAAGAGCAGACGGTTAAGGTTCAGCAGGAGAAATCCTACTTGGTGAGACTCTATGAGGATAAGACGGGAAGACTGGCTGCATCCATGAAGATAGCCAGTGCACTTAGACCAAATGATATGTATAAGGCTGGTGATCATATCAGCGGTGTTGTATATAATGTAAAGAAGGATTTTGGTGTGTTCGTTGCAGTATATGCAGATAATGCGGAGAACACAGATAATATAGAAAATAATATAGAGAATAATACAGAAAAAGAAATCGCATTTTCAGGACTTATTCATTCCAATGAGGTATTCGAAAATCTTTATGTGGGAGACGAAGTGACTTGCAGAGTTGTGAAGGCCAGAGAAGATGGCAAGCTGGATCTGGCTATGAGAGATAAGATTCCACAGCAGATGGAAAAGGATGCCGAGATGGTTCTGGATATTATAAAGAGCTATGGTGGAAGGCTTCCATTTAATGATAAGGCGGATGCGGAGCTGATCAAGAAGGAATTTGGTATCAGCAAGAACGCATTTAAGAGAGCAGTGGGCAGGTTATATAAGGACAGGCTCATTACGATAAATGAAGATAGTATTGTTATAAACTAAATTTATATATATGGAGGAACTATTATGAAAGAAATAATCAGTACAGAAAAGGCACCTGCAGCTATTGGACCATATTCACAGGCAGTAAAGGTTGGAAATCTTCTCTTTACTTCAGGAATGATTCCAATTGACCCAGCAACTAACACACTTGTTGAAGGTGGAATAGAAGTTCAGGCAGAGAGAGCCCTTGAGAATGTTAAGGCTCTTCTTGAAGCATCAGGAACTTCAATGGATAAGGTTGTTAAGACAGTTGTATTTATCAAGAACATGGACGACTTTGCAAAGGTAAATGAAATCTATGCTAAGTATTTTACATCTGATTTTCCAGCTAGAAGCTGTGTAGAAGTTGCTAGACTTCCTAAGGATGTACTTATTGAGATGGAAGCAATATCTGAAATATAATCAGGACTTATAGTTTTACAGATGAAAAAATTTCAGGTGTATATTTTTGTAAAGTTATAACCTGCAAAGATATAACTAAAAATATAAAAATATAAGCATTTAAAGGGGTGTAGAACTGACTACACCCCTAACTTTGATTTTATGATATAAGTGTCAAAAGGTGCTTTTGCCCCATATCATAATATATTAACTTTTGTGAATGGATTATTTTATGAAAGAAGTATATATACTAAAGAAAAATGATAGAGATAATTTCATAATAGATTTTAATAACTATCTTGATTCTCATCAGGATGGTTATCTTTTAGTACTTTCACCACTGGATACATTTAGGAAAGAATTACAGGGTGAGGCTTTAGAAAAAGAAATGGCCCAGAAACTGGCAGAAATATTGGAATTAAATCCTACTGCCATACTTGCAACTCCAAAGAAGTTATTCCAGTTTCCAAATAGAATTACCGGTGTAATGCTGGATGTGGAGAAGGTACATAAGCTGCCTTATAGACTGAATGATAAGCTGCAGTATAACTATGAGGCGGATTTCCTTCTTAAGCTTATTCAGGATAATCCATTTATGGTATCTCAGGATATAGAATATTTCCAGGGGGAGCCTGGAGATGGAAATTTCCGGGAGCTTGAAGACATATATGATACTGCCTGGTATATGAATAATCTTGAGGACTTCCTGATACCGATGCTGAAAGAATATCAGATAAATAATCAGGAGAAAAATATAGATAGTTCTTCAGGCAGTGGAATACCTTATATGGTTCAGTACTACGCAATGTATAACATAACCTGTCGTCTCAATGCAAACCATAATAATAATAACCGTCATGTTCTTTCAGGTGACGAGATAGAACTTTTTAAGGATAAGATTCGTGAGGCTCTTTCCTATATTGATGACAGCATAATTATGAATGTGGACAGATATCCTGTTTATAAAAGGGATTTCCAGTTCTCTAGGATGTTGCTTCGTATCAAGTACGGAAGAGAAAATATGAATGATGCCTCCGGACTTGATGAAGGACTTTACGAGATTACAGATAATCTTCAGATTTTAGATGAAACAGTTGAGGATATATATCACACTCAAATAATTGATGATCAGCACCTGTATTTTACTCTTAAGGATTCGAAACCTATTTACAGTACTTTCAGTCTGAAGTGTAGTATCCAGTTTATGGACTATAGAAATGGAAAGCTGGAAATAGATGGTTCATTTCCAGATACCTATGACAAAACTAAGATAGAATACTATTTTAAGATAAATGGAAAAAAATATCCGGTAAGTTTCTGCGAAAGGTATAGCCTTACAAAATACTTTGGAGTACCTGCTTATAAGAGATATCCATTTCATGTAAGTGTTCCGATTGATGAAGTTTTTATGAGACATGCTTCAGCCAGTGAGTTCCAAGAGAATGCTGAGGGAAATATTCTGGAATGCTATCTAGGATATAAAGGTAAGGAATATCAGGTGGGATTTCAGTTTGAGTCCCACACCAGCCGATTGGCAGCATATCCATTTAACTCTTACTGGCATTTTGGTAACTACCTTGCAAGTATTAAGGGACGGAAGAATAGTAATGAAAAATGTTCTGTTTATGGGATTAAGATCAGCTCCTATAACTGGTTTAAAATGGCTGCGAAGGAAATTGGTTATGGATCAGAACTTCTTTTTTCTTTCCAGATGCACCGTTTCCATTTCTTTCTTTTAAGAGCTGCCTGGGTTGCCACCAGACCATACTTTAAGAATAAGAATATCTGGATGTTCTTCGACAAGATATATAAGGCAGGGGATTCATCTGAATATTTATATAAATATGCTTCTAAGCAGATAGAGGCTGGTAAAGGGACATCAGATAAGTATGATGCTCCTGATAAGCTTTACTATCTGGTTGATGTGCATACATCGGATTATAAGAGACTGGTAAAGGAAGGGTATAAGCCGCTAAAGAGAGGTTCATTTCTTCATAGACTTATCTTCCTGAATGCAGATATGATGATTGTCAGCAATTCCACAGTCTTTGCATTTAATGATTATTACATGGAGAATTCCAGATATATAAGAGGAATTCCTGACTTCCATGTGGTATGCGTTCAGCATGGGCTTTCGGTGCAGAAGATTGCCCTGGCACAGCAGAGACTTCGTGATAATACAAGACTTTACTTCTGCGCGTCAAAGTATGAGATTGATAACCTGTCTCATCCGGTTTATGACTATGTGGGCTACGATGCGCTGAAGCTGACAGGTGTGCCAAGATATGACGGCCTTGTGGATAATGACAAGAAGCAGATCATGATCTCTCCAACCTGGAGAATGCAGTCGGCTATGTTGGTGTCAAAGAATGAAGGAGTGGAGCGAGATTACAATCCATTTTTCAAGGACACTGATTACTACAAAGTCTATAACGGACTGATAAATGATGAGCGACTGATAAATGCTGCGAAGGAATATGGTTATAGGATAGCCTATGTACTGCATCCAATAGTGAGTCCTCAGGCAAAGGATTTCGATTCAAATGAGTATGTGGACATCATCCCTTCGGTGGGAGATATGAGTTATGAAAAGATGTTCTGCGAGTCCAGTCTTATGGTGACGGATTACAGTGGAATACAGTTCGACTTCGCTTATATGAGAAAGCCTTTGGTTTACTATCATCCAGAGGAGTTGGAAGCACATTATGAAGAGGGTTCATTTCACTATGACACCATGGCTTTTGGTGAGATAGTAAAGAAGCGAAATGAGTTAGTTGACCTTCTCATAGATTATATGAAAAATGGCTGCAAGATGAAGGATGAATTTAGACGGCGGGCTGATGATTTTTATGAATATAATGACCGGAATAATTGTCAGAGAATCTATGATGAGATAGTAAGATACCAGCGCAATCTAAAATGATGAGCGGTTCATATAGGAAAATGTAGTGGAAAAATAAAAAAAGATATGGAAGAATAAGTTTTATCAGTAAGATTTCAGAATAATATTCTAGATATCTTTATTATGTGAATATTTGAAAGTATTAGGAGAAGAATATGAATACTGTAGAAATGTGGTCGGTTTTAGGGATAGAACCTACTAAAGATGAACAGGAAATCGTTAATGCATATAGAACAAAGGTGGTAACGGTCAATCCAGAGGATGATCAGGATGGATTTATGCGCCTTCGTGAGGCTTTTGAAATGGCCATGAATTATGCCAGGGAAGACGATGTTCAAAATGGTGATGGGGGAGAATCTGGTAATTCTGGAAAATCTGAAAAATCTAAAAAATCTGAAGAAGAAAAAACAGATATTGATAGACATATTGATAAGCTGGATGAGATTTATTCAGATATTTATAAGAGAACAAATCTAAATCTTTGGAAGGAGTGGCTGGCGGATCCAATCTGTACAGAACTGGACACAACGGATTCCATGAGAGAGGCTACTCTTGTTTATATCATGGAGCATTATTTGATTCCTTATGAAGCCTGGGGAATGCTTGATGAAGTGTTTGATATTAGGGGAAGTCGTACTACGCTTCAGGAAAAATTCCCTGAAGATTTTATAAGTTTTGTTGTATTTAGAATAGAAACTGAAGACTTTGTAAATTATGAATATATTGAGCCAAGGGCCGATTTCATATCTAGATGTAAGAATTCTGCACCAGCTGTTTTAGATATAGAAATGGTTGAAGATGTGCCAGATGCATTTGAAGCAGAACAGTATCTGGTAAAGGAGGACTCATATTTAAGAACTGTATCTATGATGCAGTCATTCATTAATTCATATTTACAGACTTTTGTAGATGAAAATCATGATGAGATAGATCCAGAGCTTAGAGAAAAAGATAGAGTGAAACAGCTGGAAAACCTTCGTCATGCCCTTAATTATGTGTCTCACTTTGATATCTGGCATCCAATTGAGATTGGAGTAACGATTATGGCACTTCATTTCCTTGACAGGAAATCTGAGGCTATAGAACTGTCAAAGGCAATCCTGTTTACGGATATTGTACCTGTACATTTTTATGCGACTTCAGTTGCTATAAAGGAACTTATCTACGACATGGAGGATATGCCGGAACTTTTCTCAGACGAAAAACTCTCAAAAAATAAAATTCTTTCTACTGCTGAGGAGAGGATGGCTACATTAAAAGAAATGAGAGAGAATAGTGCCATGTCCAAAATGGCTGAGTCTAGCATTTTGCTCGCTCGTAGAAAATATGAGGATGCCACCGACAAGGTTATTGAAGTGCTTGATGATAATCAAAGAAATTCTGAAGCAGTTCTTCTTCTTAAGAGAATCAGTGATGCGACAGCTAATGCTTATAAGGCAAAATATGATGACGGAACAGCTACGGAGAAAGAGAAGTTGGAACTGGCTTGGTCATATTTTAGATTAGAGCAGATTGATCCTATTTTTGATATTCTTGGAAGTTTTGAACCAACTAAAGAAACTTTCTATGGGTACAATAATCTTTATGGAAGATGTTATTCTATGAAAGAAAAATATGACGAAGCAGAGCCTTATCTTGCAAAATGGGTGGAGATGATGGACGAGCTTCGCGCTAAATATGATGCTGGTGAGGAACTTAGTAAGAAGGATATTGATCGTATCGGAAGAGCTGCATTTTGTTACTATATGTATGCTGACTGTGAGCATAAGCTTGGAAACTATGAGACTGCCGGTATAATGTATGTCAATGCTATTGAGATGTCACAGCATAATCCTATAGGTGCTTCAATTGATATAAATGAATGCCTATATTATATGGAAACATATGGTAAGTTTTTATATGCTCAAGAAAAGTATGAAGATGCTATGAGAATCTGGAATTCAATGATAGAGAAAACAGATCATTGTGTTCCTGCATATATTCATAGACAGGAAACAGCTCATGCAATGAGAGATGCTCAACTTGTAATAGATGATTACTACAATATTATCAGAGATTACCCACAGTATGCGAAGGCATATTTCTATGCAGCAAAGGTATTCATGATATATGATCAGTATGATGACGCGAAGGGTGTATTCGATAGAGCGGATAATGCAGAAGTAGAGAGCGATATGATTGATCAGGTGAAGGCTCGTTACTTTGAATGTATAGATGATAATGAATCCGCAGAAGCGATTTATGAGAAAATAGATAAGAATATTGAAGCGGAGGAAACTGATCTAGAAGATATAGCTGACTTCTATGCTGATGTAGCTGCATTTTTCTTTAACTATAAAGATGAGAATGGAAATCGTATAAAGATTGATAAGGCTCAAGTTTTCATAAAGAAGGGCTTTGATGTGAATCCAGAGAATAAGAGACTTCTATGGATTGATACAGATATTCTGGAAGCGCTTAATAAAAAGCCGGACTCAGTTTATAAGAAGATGCTGAAACTCTTCCCTGAAGATGCGCAGGTTAATTATGAGTATGGAGAGTACTTTAGAAGGCGGAACATGATCAAGGAAGCTGTTGAGCAGTATAGAAATACTCTGGATAAGAATCCTGATCATAGAGTTGCGAACAATAGACTGATGAATATCTATCAGGATATTTATAATGAGGATGAAGATAAAGCATCCTATGAGTGGGCAGTAAAATGTGCTACTCGTCAGCTTGAAATAATTGATGATGAGTATTATCGCATCGAGAGAGCGCTTCTCTATCTGGATGGTTATGATCTGGACGGAGCTGAGGAAGATGCTAAGAAGGCCATAGAGTTTAAGGAAGATAATGTTTATGGCTATAATGCTTTAGGTCTTGTATATACAAAACAGTGCAGATATATGGCAGCAATAGAGCAGTTTGATAAAGCTATAGATATTATGGTCAATATCAATAAGGAAGATAAGACTCCTGTTCCATATACAAATGCAGCAAGATGTTTTGAATATCTTGGTGAATTTGGAAAAGCTATTGAATATATATTTAGGGCTGTTGAAAGATTTGGAATGACTCTAAATAATAGATATAACCTTGCAAGACTCTATGTAAAGAATAGAGAATTTGACAAGGCAATCGAGCAATATGAGGAGCTGATATCTCATTATCTTGAAGAGAGAACACGCACCAAAAATAAATGGACTGACAATAAGATTGTTAGATATTTAATAAAGAAGGTGGATGTATCTATATTATCAGGAAATGATCAGATGGTTCAGTCTCGCTTGGCTGAGTTAAATGATTATTTAGTGAAGAATGGATATATGGCTAAGGATCTGGATGAGAAGACTGTTGGCTCTGACAGATTCCGTGTTGCCAGTGTATTTAGACTTGTTGCTGATTTCTACCTTAATAATATGAGACAGTATACAACAGCAATTCAGTATTTTGAAAAATGTATTAGATTTAATATGCCTGCAGGAACAAAAGGACCTGATGTATCATTGGCTGACAACAAGAAATCTAAACCGGGATTTTTCAAAAAGAGCAAAACTCCATATGTGGAAAAACCAGAAAATATTGAGGGCGCAAATCTTAAGGACCTTGGGGAAATGTACAGGTTCTTTGCAGGAGCGTGCTATAGTTATGGACTTATTGAGTGGGCAAATGAGTTAGGTCGCAGATCACTTAATTGTTTTGAAAGAGCTTATGGTTCTTTGGAGGATTATCTAAGTTTCCCACAGGCGGAGCCACTAAGAAGAAGTGATGTAGCACAGATTCTGTTCTATGCTGGTAAAAAGGATGAGGCTATGGAGATGCTGGAAACTGTGAAAGACCTTGCCCCTTGTGACTTTTGCAATTATGGTGTATGCTATGATAGATTTTTAACACTTGCTAGAATAGCTGAACTTTCAGGAGATTTCCCTAGAGCGATAGAGTTATTCAAACTATCCAGAAAAGGTTCTTCCGATGATGCAGAGATATATGTTGCATTAAAGGAACTTGTTGGAAAAGAAAATATAGATTAAACTAAGGGGCTCTATAACTGTCCCTCGAAATATGATATTCTAAAATTCATATATGTAAAAATAGTAAAAGCATTAAATAAAAGCGGCTAAATAGAAACGCTAAATAGAATAGGAAGATATTATGATAGTAGGAATTGATTTAGGAACAACAAACAGCTTAATAGCTTACTATACTAATGAGGGACCAAAGATTATCCCTAACAGACTGGGAGAAAATCTTACTCCTTCAGTGGTTAGTCTTGCAGTAGAAAAATTAGATCAAAACTCAGATCAAAACTCAGATCAAAAAATAGATCAAGAATCTAAAGATGTACAGGAAACTATTTATGTTGGAAAAACTGCTCGTGAGCGTATGCGTCTTTATCCAGAGTCCAGTGCTGCTGTATTTAAGCGTAATATGGGAAGTGATAAGAAGTATGTGCTTAAAGACGGAGAAGTGAAGAAAGAGTTTACTGCAGAAGAATTATCTTCATTTATTCTTCGTTCTCTTAAAGAGGATGCAGAGGCATATCTGGGTGAACCTATTGAAGAGGCTGTTATTAGTGTACCTGCATATTTTAATGATATGAGAAGAAAGGCAACTAAGAGGGCTGGTGAACTTGCAGGACTTAAGGTTGAAAGAATAATCAGTGAACCTACAGCAGCGGCAATCGCATATGGACTTTATAATGATGATAAGCCTGCAAAGAATCTTGTTTTTGACCTTGGAGGAGGTACTCTGGATGTATCTATTCTGGATTATTTCCCACCTATTCTTGAGGTTAGAGCTGTAGCTGGTGATAATTATCTTGGTGGAGAAGATTTTACAAATATTGTTGAAGATATTTTCTACAAGAGAAATAAGGATGTAAAAAAGGAAGAGATAACAGATAGAGAAAGAGCACTTATTCACAAGGCTGCTGAACAATGTAAGATTGATCTTTCTGATAGTGGAAAGACGACAATGAAAGTAAAGATCAGTGAAAATGGTGAAAGTAAAGAAGTGACTATGGATCTGTCTTATGCGGATTATGATAAAGCATGTGAGCCTCTATATGAGAAAATTCGTGTTCCTGTTAAGAGAGCATTGACAGATGCTAAACTTAAACTTAGTGATATTGATAAGATTGTTCTTGTTGGTGGTGGAACAAAGCTTGCTGGAGTGAGAAGTTTTGTAAGTAAGATGTTCCATACTTTCCCTGATACAAGCATTAATCCTGATGAGGCTATTGCTCTCGGTGCAGCTATCCAGGCTGCTATGAAGGAGAGAAAGGAATCTATCAAAGAGGTAGTTCTTACGGATGTTTGTCCATTTACATTAGGTACTGATGTGGTGGTTGACTTTGGTGGCTTTAAAGAAAGTGGCCATTATTGTCCAATAATTGAGAGAAATACCATCATTCCTGCCAGCCGTACACAAAGATTCTATACTACACATGATGATCAGTCTCAGATAGATATTAAGGTTCTTCAAGGTGAGAGTCGTATGGCAAAGAACAACCTTGAACTGGGAATGATTGAGATTGAAGTTCCAAAGAATAAAGCTGGAGCTGAAATGGTGGATGTTACTTATACATATGATATTAATTCCATTTTGGAGGTTGAAGTAAAGGTTATTTCAACTGAAAAGAAGTATAGAAAGATTATCAAGGGTCAGTACACTGAAATGAGTGATGAAGAGATAGAAGCTCGTTTTAAGGAATTGGCATACTTAAAGATTCCACCAAGAGATCAGGAGGAAAATAAGCTGATTCTTCTTCGTGCAGAAAGACTTTATGAAGAGGCTTTGGGGCTTGATAGAGAAGTACTTGATGCAGAAGTTCGAAAATTTGAGATGGCTCTTAATTCTCAGGACAAGAGACTGATTGAGAAGGAAAGAGGAAGACTTAAGGAATTCTTGGATGGCTGGGAAGACGAGACATAAAAATATTAAAAAGCATGGGAGATTCTCGAGAAAACTTGAGAAATCTTTGGAGTCTTAAAGAAAGCTTAGAAAAAGAAAGCTTAGAAAAAGAAAAGAAACTTAAGTAATGAGTGATAAGATAAAAAATACAAATCAAGATAATATAAATCAAGAAAAAAATAGCCTAGAAAATAATAGCCAAGCAATTGATGAAGTTGCAGAGATTCTTAAAAAGTATTCTATAGATTCTGACGAAAATAAATCTGTTAAACTAGATAAACTTCCTGAGAAAATCAAGAGAAGCAATCAGAAAAGAACTAAGAAAGCTGAAAAAGCAGAAGAGTCAGTTTCAAACAAAGTCCAAAAGACTAAAATACTTTTAGGAATAATAGCAGCTTTATTAGTTGCTATTATTATATTAGGGTTAATTGGTTACAACAGGGCGAAAACTGGAAAGAGAAACAATCTGGCTAATAGGAAGGGGACATCTTCATCTACAGCTACTGACGCAGATGCGGAGGTGGAATATGCGGAGGGTGCTCCTAAGATTAAAATGACAGATAAAGGAAATAATAGATTTATTTTTTCCTGGACCAATAGTAATGCTGCACAGTTTATTGTTTATAAGAAGGGTTATAGTCTTCTTGATCCTGATATGCAGAGTAAGGTTGGGCTTAATGAATGGCAGGAAGTGACTAGATTAACTTGTTCAGAACCAAAGGAAAAAATGAGTTTTGATACTGGTCGGTTGGATCCATATCAGCATTTGAGCTTCAAGATTGTTTCGGTATATGGTGAGGAACAATTTGATAGTGAAGTATTTGAAGTTGATACGAAGGCTTCAACATTATATGCCACAATCTGGACTACGAAAGAGACGGCGGTATTTAAGTCAGCGGATAAGGATGAACAACTTGGCGTTATCCCTGCAAATACAACACTAGCGGTATTAGATGAAACAAATAATAGATTTCTTGTAAGTACAGATGTTGGTGAAGGATATATAGATAGCAGTTATTGTCTGATAAATCTTCCTGAGTATCTGGGAGATATCTGTAGATATGATATTACTGACAGCTATGATTCGATTATCAATATTCAGGGGTATGGAATACCGGAGATTACAGGAAAGGTTATCCCGGGGTACGAAAATGTTCTTCTAAATGATGGCTCATTTGTGGTTCCACTTTTATATCCTACGGCAAAGAAGATGGCTGAAGCGGCAGAACTGGCTTTGGCCGATGGTTATGTATTTAAAATCTATGATTCCTTCCGTCCATATATATCTACAGAATATGTATATGATACATATAAAGATTGTGTAGAATATTTGGTGCCAGAAGAGCAGTTCACCAGAATAACAGTAGATGATTATTTAAATGAAAATTATGCAAATGTACTTAGTGTTTCTGATCTGACTAAGTATGAACCTGAAAAAGCAAGTGATGGAGATGCTTCAGAAGAGCCATCTTATGATCCTAATGTAAAAACATACGAGAATCTCATGCTTGGTGGAAGTTATGAAACTGGAGCATTTCTCGATGATAGCGCTTCAAGACATAATCTGGGAGTGGCAGTAGATGTTATGCTGGAAACATTACAGGATTCCACAGAACTACAGGCTCAAACAGGAATCTTTGATATTAGTTACCGCTCAGTTCAAGCATATAATAATGATAATGTTATCAAGATGAAAGGTTATATGGAATCCGCAGGATTCAGTATGATTTCCAGTGAATGGTGGCATTTTCAGGATAATCTTACAACTACAAATCTTCGCCCGGAAACACTGAATGAAGGACTTACTATTGAGGGCTGGAAGATGGATGATGTGGGATGGAGCTATAGACTGGCGGATGGCAGTTACTATGTAAATGTTACACAGAATATAAATGGAATAGATTATATGTTTAATGGAGATGGATATCTCGTTAATCAATAAGAGAAATTAATAATATAAATAAAAAAGACTATGCTTTATATCAACCTGTCCCCACAGAAAATGCATAGTCTTTATTATATTGTAGAAACCGCATAGCGATTTCTATATTGCTAATTAAGTTTTAAATTAATACATGTAACAGTTTTACAGATATCCCATTGGATCTACATAAGAACCGTAGAGCAGTACACCGAAATGAAGGTGTGGGCCTGTAGATACTCCGGTACTTCCGGCATATCCGATTGTCTGTCCGGCAGATACATTTGCACCAGTGCTTACAGCAAATCCAGATAAATGGAAGTAGCAGGTTGTGATACCATTTCCATGATCAATTAGTACAGCGTTTCCACCGCCACCCATATATCCAACAAAGGCTACAACGCCATCTGCTGCAGCTACGATGGATGAACCGGATGCGCATCCAATATCAATACCCTTATGGCTTGTGGTTGCTCCTTCTGTTGGAGCTTCTCTAGCACCGAAACCAGAAGTGATATAAGTGGATGATGGACATGGCCATGTAAATCCACCACCTGTATATGTAGCCATAGTTGATGCTGGCTGTGTGGTTGTTGTTTGAGCAGTAGCTTGCTGTGTCTGCTGAGTTTGTTGAGTCTGCTGTGTTTCCTGCTGAGTAGCGTCAGTAGAAGATGCAGTCTGTGCTTGGGCAGCTTCCTGCTGTTTCTTCTGTTCCTCTGCAGCCTGTTCAGCGGCTTGTGATGCTGCGGCTTCAGCAGCGGCTCTTCTTGCAGCGGCTTGAGCGATGATAGAAACAATTTCCGCATCCTGCTGCGCTTCGATAGCGGCCATTTCTTCTATGGTATATTCAGTATCAGCAATCTGAATATTATATTCTTCAAGAGTAGCCATCTTTCCGCTCTGCATTACCTGCAGGGCTTCCTGTTCGCCTTCAGCTTCCACCTTTACAGATTCTATCTCATCCAGATTACTCTGTATGCTTTCCTTATATTCATATATTGTTGTTTCAATCTCCAGCAGATCATTGAGCTGCTTCTGATCATAGGATGAAACCTGTGATACATATTCGGACTGATTTACAACACTGGAATATTCCTTTATGGATAGGAGAGCACCGATATAGTCGGAATCACCATTTTCGTAAGCGAACTGAATTCTTTCCTTCATGCTCTCGTACTGATTCTGTTCAGCGATATAAGCCATTTGAAGACTGTCTTCTGTGATACATGCCTGAGCCTGCAGAGTGTTCTTCTTATCTCGAAGCTCCGCAATAGTTGTCTCGTAGCCTGTTATTTCATTATCCAGCTCTTCGATAAGCTCCATGATGTCTTCCTTATCAGTTTCCAGCTGAGTAAGTCTTTCTTCAGCAGCTTTCTTTTTAGCTGCCGCATCATCTTTTTTATCTTGAGCATCTGAGAGTTCATCAGCGGCGACATATTCGATTGTATTTGGAAATGTAGGTGTAGCGGATAGGAGAAGTGCTCCAACCATGATGGCACCAAGGTATTTCCTTGCTTTGAATCTAATCATATAAATCACCATTTTGAAATATATCTTTTTGGTATTTTTAATAGTCCATTCTGTAGTTTACCATAAAAATAGAATTATGTATACCAGAAATTTCAAAAAACTTTCACATAAGTTTTAAAGAGTTTATATAGAGAATTTTTCAGATAAGTAGTCGTAGGAAGCTTTTTCGCATAGCTCCTTTAGAGTCTTCATGCTATTTGAGATGTAGCTAGGAGTTTCCTCCATTCCATGAGATACCCATTCGATAATTATTCCACAGGATCCGTATGCAAAGAATCGGGCGATAAAATTTCTCTGAGCATCACTTACGGAGATACGAGCTTCATCATTGGCACTTTCATCGATTACAGCAATAGCCTGTTCGAATATTTTCTGTGCCTGAACCAGTAGATATTCCTGAATATAATTTTCAGTATGATTAATAGTATTGGTATAGAACTGCTTGTCCGCCGCCATATCGGTGAGAATAAGTTCCAGCTTTATATTCCAGTTATCGAAGTTGACATCCTGAAGATATTTATCCAACAGGTCGGTTTCATATATCCATTTTAATAGTGCAAACTTATCTTCGAAATGGTAATAGAAAGTCTGACGGTTGATGCCACATTTTTCTGATATATCCTTAACTGAAATTTTGTCGAAGGTTTTGGTCTTCGTTAATTCCTTAAGACTGTCTGCGATTGCTCTTTTTGTGATAGTTGATTCTGCCATATGCTGTCTCCCTGTTATAGAATATGGATGTTACAGTGAATAGTAATAGAAGTAACTTCTGTACTATAACTATTCACTGTTAATTCAGAATACACTCTTTATTCCATACTCGTCAGTTGGATTTTATTAAGCAAGCTTATAAAATCCACAGACGGTGTTCTATTGCCTCCTTACAGAGGCAATAAATCGTGTATTCTGAGCCCTGCTTCGCAGGCCTTATGAGATAGGTAAATAAAAATTGCCTGCAAGCAGTCATTTTATTTACCTATCTCATAAACAGTGAATAGTACATCTGTGGTTCATGATATCATAGTTTCTGTTTAATTTGTTAAAAAGATGTGGTATAATATTCAAGCATTTTACAATGTTAGATAATTGTATAGCGGAGAGAAACTGTTATATTTGGAGGAACGGGTCGAAATGACTGCGCTTTTTATAGGGTTGCTGGTATGTCTGGCAATAATTGCATATTTCTTTATATATGTAACTTCAAAAATAAATAGCCTTGAAAGTAAGGTTAGAGATAAGGGATCAGAAATAGATGGCGGTATATGGGATAGAGGCTTTCAATTAAGCAAGATTATCGAAATCTTAGAAGCAAATGGAATTGACCATGAACTGGAAAAGGTGGATGTAAATACATTTGGTCTGGGAATGTCACCAACTATGCAGGCATTAAATGCTGAAAAGACTGATCAACAGGATAAAAAACTTCGTGAGATGATCAAGGAAAATCCGATTGTTGAGAAGTTGACTAAAGAAGAAGAGCTGGCAGTTCATATACAGAAGTTCAATAATGCTAGAATTGAACTTGATAAAGCTGGAAAGGAATATAATCAGGCTGTTAATAGCTACAACGCTTATATAGTAGGATTTCCAGGAAGTGTTATGGCTGCATTTCATAAAAAATCAAGTAAGAGTATATTTGGATATTATTTTATTGATTTTGATGCTAAGACAGAAAAATAGTAAATGATTGTTAGAATAGTAAAAAAGGAGTGCATTGCACTTCTTTTTTTGTGCTCTAAACCATACTAAAAGATAGTAGGGATTATTAGACACATTTTAGAAAGTGTCCAATAATATGTCATCCTCTGGGCTTTGTCTAATTACATTTTTTATTTAAAGCGTTATCTTATCTACGAAACAAGAAAAATATTTAAGGAGGGATAATGATGAAATTTGGCAAGCTGGTAGTTAAACTTAGAATTCCGATATTAATACTTGCCGTCATCCTACTGATTCCATCAGCTTTTGGATACCTGAAAACCAGAACAAATTATGATATTCTCACATATCTTCCAAAGGATATTGAGACTATGAAGGGTCAGGATATTCTTGCTGAGGATTTCGGAACAGGAGCATTTTCCATGGTGGTCGTGGAAGGGCTTCCCAATAAGGATATAGCAAGGTTAGCGGAAAAGATTGAGAAGGTTGATCATGTGGAGAGAGTTCTTTCCTATGCATCAGCTACAAATGGAACAGTTCCGATTGAACTGCTTCCTGAAGAATTACAGGATACTATAAAGCAGGGCGATGCTCAGCTTATGATGGTATTCTATGATACGACTCTTTCTGCAGATGAAACCCTTGAAGCGGTGGAAGATATTAGAGAGATTGCAGGAGAGAGTGTTTATATAGGCGGAATGTCCGCAGTTGTAATCGACACAAAAAATCTAAGTGATCATGAGGTGCCAATATATGTTGCAATAGCAGTTGCGCTTTGTCTCATCGTACTTATGCTCACTATGGATTCTTATCTTATACCTGTATTCTTTCTGCTCAGTATAGGATGTGCAGTTCTATACAATATGGGTAGTAACATTTTCAGAGGTGAAATATCCTATGTAACTAAGGCACTGGCGGCAGTACTTCAGCTGGCAGTAACTATGGACTATTCAATCTTCCTGTGGCACAGCTACTGTGAAGAGAAGAATGAGTTTGAGGATAAAAAAGATGCTATGGCAGTTGCTATAGATAAGACTTTAGTATCCGTTATCGGTAGTTCCATCACAACTGTTGCAGGTTTCGTAGCGCTCTGCTTCATGAGTTTTACATTGGGGCTTGATATGGGAATTGTTATGGCCAAGGGAGTTGTACTTGGAGTTATCTGCTGTGTGACAGTACTTCCTTCTATGGTACTCATTTTCGATAAGGCTATAGAGAAGACACAGCATAAACCTTTGGTGCCGGATTTTTCTAAGTTGAGTCCATGGATTGTGAAACATTTTTATATATTCCTGATAATCTTTGCGGTACTGATTGTACCTGCATATTATGGTCAGAAACATAATAAGGTTTATTACAATCTGGATAGTTCACTTCCTAAGGAACTTGAGAGTATTCAGGCAAATGAGAAGCTTGAGAAAGAATTTGGCATGGCATCCACGCATATGATTCTGCTGGATTCTAACCTTTCAGATAAAGAAGTAAGAAATCTTATAAATGAAGTAAATGCAGTTGATGGCGTTAAAACTACTTTAGGTATTCAGGCGCTTGAGGGAGCAGGGCTTCCAAGAGAAATGATGCCAGAGAAGATAGTAGATATACTTGATGATGGAGAGTATCAGCTTCTATTCGTAATGTCAGAATATAAGGTTGCATCTGATGAAGTAAATGAACAGTGCGATAAGATAAATGACATTGTAGATAAGTATGATGCTAAGGGAATGTTGATAGGTGAAGCTCCGTGTACTGAGGATCTCATAAAGGTAACTGACCACGACTTTAATATTGTTAATTCGGTATCAATAGTTTTAGTTGCACTAATCATTATCTTCGTATTTAAGTCGGTCTCTCTTCCGATCCTTCTTGTTTCAGTTATCGAATTCGCGATATTTATCAATATGGGAATACCTCATTACACAGGAGCTGTTCTACCTTTTGTAGCTTCTATCGTAATTGGAACTATTCAGTTGGGATCAACGGTTGATTACGCGATACTGATGACAAATAAGTATAAAACAGCACGAATCGGTGGCTTTGATAGAAGGGACGCAGTAACTACTGCATTAGAAGGCTCTATTAATTCTATATTTGTATCGGCACTTTCATTTTTCGCCGCTACCTTCGGTGTAGGACTGTATTCCAAGATAGATATGATCAGTTCACTCTGTATCCTGATGGCTAGAGGCGCAATCATCAGTATGTTCGTTGTTATTCTGCTTCTGCCTGCAGTGCTGCTGGTATTCGATAAAGTGATCGTATATTCCACAGCTGGTTTTGATGAAGTTAAAGTAAAAGATAATAACGAGAAACATCATCATAGAATGCTGTTCCAGCATTAGGGAGTGAATGGTTTTAAGAGATTTCAAGTAAGAAAGGAAGATGCAATATGAAAAATATTGATAATAAGAATATTGTTAATAAGAAAAGTTCATATAATATAAATTCAAAAAAGAAAATTGCAGCAGCTATGAGTATTCTCATGGTTGCAGGTTTGGCTGGATGTGGTAGTGCTGATACTGCTTCTGTGATTAACTCAAAAGGGGTTCAAGCAGAACAGGATGAGAAAGAAAGCGAGACTAAAAATGAAAAAGAATTAACTGATGCTATAACAAATAGTCTTGGACTGGGAACTTCAACTGATGCAGAGGATATAGATAAAGAAGAGACTGTTTATATCATTTCCGATGCTAATGGAAATGTACAGGATACCATAGTTGATGAGTGGTTGAAGAATCCGAAAGGTAAAGATGAACTGACTGATGTGAGCAGACTAAATGATATAGAAAATGTAAAGGGTGATGAATCATTTACCCAAGATGGAACAAAGCTTACCTGGGCCGCCAATGGTGCTGATATCTATTATGAAGGACATAGCGATGAAGCTGCTCCTGTATCGGTTAAAGTAACTTACTATCTGGATGATAAGGAGATTAGCCCTGAAGAGTTATCTGGAAAGTCTGGACATGTAAAGATCAGATATGATTATGATAATACCGCCAGAAACGGAGATGTATATACACCATTTGTTATGGCTACAGGTATGTCTCTGGATATGGAGAACTTTGCAAATGTTACCGCTACAAATGCAAAGGTTATCTCAGATGGTTCAAGATATATTGCGGTTGGTTATGGAATGCCGGGAATGTCAAAAAGTCTTGATCTTGATGAGGAAGATATTAACCTTCCAGATTACTTCGAAGTGGAAGCAGATGCCACAGATTTCCAGCTGGGGATGACGGTTACTGTTGCTAGTATAGAAACTCTTGGAGACGACGAGATTGATATAAGTGATGCTGAGAAGGAGATAAATGATCTTGCTGGTGAATACCAGGATGGCATGAATAGTCTGGTAAATGGCATTTCAGAATATACAAATGGCGTGGATCAGGTGGCAAGTGGTGTAAATACCCTAAGTAGTGGCAGCGAAACCCTATATTCGGGAGCGGGATCACTTAAGAGTGGAATTGAAAGTGCTGCTTCTGGAGCGGACACTATAAAGAGTGGTCTGGATTCTGCTTATTCTGGAGCTGAACAGGTGAGCAGTGGTGCATCATCCCTGTCCAGTGGGGCAAAAGAACTGTCAAATGGAGCAAAAGAACTGTCCAGTGGGGCAAATAATGCATATAGTGGAGCCAAACAGATAAGTGATGGAGCTGCTGAGCTCAACACAGCTGTTCAGGCTATAGAGCTTCCGGATGTAACAACCATGGCCAGTGGAGCGGTTGATGACGCAACTAAATCTGCCATCAAGTCCACAGCTGAATCAACTCTCGGTGCAGATACTTCAACATATGTTGGAACAGCGGTAACGAATGTGGTAAGTGGTGCAGTTAGTACTAATACAGTAAGTCAGGTTGTGGATTATAGCGTAAATGGCGCCGCTGCCGTTCAGTCGGCGGCTCAGGCGGCTGGAGCAGGACAGGCTTCAAATGCTGCAGGATATGCTGCATCTGCAGCTGGAGCAGCAAGTTATACAGGTTCAACAAATGCGGATGCGTTGGTAGGAGTTAAGGCTCAGATAGCTGCAGGACTTACAGCTCAGTATGTAGAGGCTGGATACGACGAGGCGACAGCTCAGGCTACAGCAGAGGCAGCAGCAGATGCAATGGTAAATAGTATCTATCAGGCTGGTTATGGAGATGGTTATGGAAATGCATATTGTACAGGATATGGTGCTGGTTATGCAGAAGAGTATCAGACTTACTTAACAGAGTTCAGCAAGTACACAGATCAGGTTAAAGCTGGATTTGCAGGAGATTCATTTACAGGTGCTGTATCAAATGTGGCAAATGCTTATGCTTCAGCTGGATCACAGGTTACTTTAGGTAAAGTTGGGGAAGCTATGGGAAGCTTTTCTACTAAGCTGGATACACTTAAAGCTGGAACACAGAGTTTGGCAGATGGATCTGCTTCACTTACTACAGGACTTGGAACTCTTTCAAATGGAGCATCTACCCTTTCAACAGGAGCCACAACTCTTTCAACAGGAGCTACCTCTCTTGCATCTGGCGCCGGTCAGGTAAGCGACGGACTGTCACAGCTGGATACTGGAGCAGGTACTCTTCAGAGTGGAATGAGTCAGTTGAAGAGTGGTTCTGAAACTCTATATAATGGAACAAAGACATTGAAAGATGGAGTGGGAACCCTGAAGTCAGGAACAGATACACTGACAGCCAACAGTTCAGCTCTTAATAGTGGCGCATCAGAACTGCAGGATGCAACTGATAAGCTGGTGGATAAACTGAATGAGACAGAAGACGGCGTAAATGATTTTGTTGATAATGTAAATAGTATCAAGGAAGCTGCCAAGGATTATCAAACCTTTGGTGGTGCAAGAGGAGATATGAAAGCAAAGACAAAGTTTATCATCAAGGTTAATGGGGTAGAGAGTAATATAGATTAATAAATTTTATAGATTTATTTTTGGGAGGGTCCTGAAAGGGACCCTCTTTTGCTTAAATATGATTAATACAAATACAGTGATATTATTTGAATTCAATGGGTATAGGGGTTAATCAGGCAGAAGTGTTCTCTTCTGTTTACGCCAAATAGCTCTAGTTATTATTGAGATAATGACTTCCTCGATAGATAAAACTACGAAGAAAAAAAATATTGAAAAAGGTACAAAAAATACTTTGAATTCTAATATTTCATAAGCATAATAATACCCAATGTTTTTGGCAAGTAAAATATTAGTAGGAATGCTGATGAATGCATGAAATAAAAACATCCAGAGATTTTCTCGTTTTCTACAGAAAGGAATTATTATAACCAATAAAAAGGTCATAATTATGGATGATAGTATTAAAATAATGTTTCTGTAAATGCTTCCATATGTCGAAAAGAAAGCTGGAATAATAGTTAGTAGAAACCATGTATTGCTGAATTTTTTATTGCTTTGATTTATCTTGTTCATAGTATATACCCGAATAAAATGATTATAATATCTGTTAGTATAAAGATTGGCATCATTAATTTAAATGAAAATAGAATGTAAGAGAAAATGATAGTTGCTTTGCCATCAATCCCTTTTTTTCTAAGGCTATTTCGAGTCCTCTTGGAATGGATGATTACTTCGACAGAGTCAAATAAGGAATTTTTTCCACAATAACCAAATGCTTTTTCGAATATACGTTGTCCGTCTAGAAAACCTGTTAATACTAGGTTGAATAATCCTAGAAGAGAATTCATAAATGCTATAGTAAAGAAGAACATTGAAAGTGAGTAATAATATAGCGGCATTAATAGAAAACTAATTCCTGCAATAAGGAAATTCATTTCTATTCCAGCGGCAAATAATTGTATAAGACTAAAACGATTCTTAATTTTTTTTTCGTTTGTTAATATATATGCTCCAGGAATAATAAAATTTAACATTACTCCGAATTCAAAAACATCTCCTCCATATGCAAAACAGCTGATGGTATGAGAAATCTCGTGTAAAGATAGTCCTAATAAAATAGCAACTATATATCCAAGGATAAACTGCATTTCGTAATTATCAACGTATCCCATCAGCCAAGAATTAGTATTGAAGAAGGAGTAAAGTCCGACTGCGAAAAGTGGTAACCAGGATAAAAGGATAATTAGGTTAAGCGCTTTACATATTTTTCTGGTTGTTTTAGTTTTTTGAGGAACGAACAAAGTATAATTAATGGTAGGAAAACTCTTTATAAGAAATCGTCCTTTTCTGATCAGTCCTGCCTGTTCATACTTTTCGATTAAATCATATACCTCATCTTCAGATAAATCAGAATAAATATCTAAGGGATCGGTGTCACCATCGAGCATTCTTAATCTATCGACTGATTCTTTTGTGAGAATATATTTCTTATCGAAAAGATAGTTGTATACTCTGTATTTGTTGTTACCGATTCTTTTGAATCGGATCCAATTTGCTAACCAAGGATAACTGTACATAAATTCATATCTCCATTCCATATAATAGTATTCCAGATAAATCCTTAAATTGAAATGATAAATCTAACTCTATTATAAAAAAATAAAGGTTTGAAATGTATGAACCTAATTTTTATAAATTGTATTCTTGCAATAAGATGTAATGACATATAAGAAAAGCAACTTTATTGAATTATCTGTAAGTGGTAGAATATGGGTAACATACGAGAATAACATTAATTCATATATATATTGAAAATAAGGGATGATCTAATGATAAATCTAGAGGAAGCTAATTGTATATGTCCTAAGTGTGGTAATGCAATAAGTGAGATGGATTTGGGAATATGTGGTATTTGTGGGTTTAATATTCTTGAAGATTCATTTTTTTGTGTTGAAAAACTCGATGAGGAAACGAAAAAGATATATGTTTCTTATGTCCAGAAGCTTCAAATGAGAGAAGAAAAATCATTTGAAGAAAGAAATGATAACATGGTTGGTGGTACATCGGTTGAAGTTGAAGAGAGGGATTATTTATATTCGTTTGAAGAAGATAAGAAAATAATAAAAAAATCTGGGGTTTTAATAAATATCAATGCCCTGACATTGTCGGTTATATGGCTTTTGATTGCGTGGAAAAATATAAAATTGCTTTCGGTTGGACCGCCGTTCTGGAAAATGACTAGAAATGGACTTTTTTTAAGTTTGTGTATTATGGGTATTAACGAATTGTTTAATCTTATTATTACGGACTATAAAAATGATGGAATAGCATCCGCTAAGATTGTAAATATAATTAATTCTTCTATAGTGTTTATTGATGTTATGGTTCTTATGTTTCTAAATTTTGGTGATAATATCCGTTTTTTAGAACCTAAAGGGATTCTATATTACATAGTATATATTATTGTGCATTGGGCGATGCTCCTTGTTTGTTTTGTTAACTATTTTTGTTCGTATGACTGCTTTTCAGGTGAATGGAATGCTGTTTCTATGGTAAAAGATAATTTTTCTGATTTATATAAGTCGTATGATAGGGCTCATGATATACAGTTGTTTGTGCATTTTGTTTTGATTTTGATCATAATAGGCAGTGTATTATATAATTTATTAGGAAGAGTGTTTGGTAATAAAATTATTGTCGTTTATATTGCACTGTTATTTATTGGTTGTTGGGCAATAATAAAATATGCTAATAAATAAATATATTGTTTCTACATTTGAGTGAACAGTTTTGTTAGCTGGAGTGAAAAAGCTCGTGTTTCTCAATCTTATTTGTTGGATTGAGAAACATGAGCTTTTTTTAATTTATATATCAAAACGATACATTTTGCAAAAAAATATATGTTAGAAAAAAATGGGTTCACCATTAGAGGATGAAAAGTATGATAGAACATTAGTATAGCAAGAAGAGAGGAGGAGATAGAAATGAATATGCAGATGATTGATATGTTGGAAACTGGAAAAAGAATATATGAACTTCGCATAGAATCGAAGATGTCGGTAAAGGATATACAAGAAGCTTTCAATTTTGAATCTCCTCAGACGATATATAAGTGGCAAAAAGGTGGAAGTTTACCTTCAATAGATAATCTTCTTAATCTTGCAAAGCTATTTGAACTCAGACTTAATCGTACCATAAAGGTTGAGGATATCATAGTCACAAAGGAAAGTGGATTTGTGATGGATAATTCATCAAGAGAATAAAGGCAATCATGCTTTAATAAAAATGTGCAAATAAATTATATCTATGAAGGAGGATAATGCCTTATGAAGAAAACTATGTCAAATTTTTTTAGTAGTAGTTCTACAATAAAAGTGGTAAGAAAAATGCTTGGAGTAGCAACGATGCTCCTTATAGTTATGGTAATTATTCTTGGAGTATCCAAGGAGAAAACTAAAGAAAAGGAAAGAAAAGAAAAGGATGCTGCAAAGAAGAACGAATTGGTAAGTGGACAGACTGATAATGAACAGACTTGCGCCGTTAATCTGGATTTCCATGATGGTTCATTGGATTTTGTGAAAGACGACTATATTTATTTTGGCAAGAATTTATATAATGCAGATGCGTTAAATATCAAACTTGACAGTGTGAATCTTGGTCATTTGTATTACAGCGAAATAGATGGATCAAAAATAGATGCCTTGAAGATAAATATAGTAGTTCAGAACGATAGTTCTGCTGAATATAATGTGAAGGCTGATTATTTCGTGATTAATGGGATTAGAGTAGATATTGATAATAATAATCTTGATCTAAAATATAATTATGTTGTAGATAGGGTTAGTCACGGAGAAAATGTGGTTCTGTCATACACTATTGAAGGCAAGGATCTTGGGCTTGGTCCTTGGGATGATATATGCAAATATATTGCGGCAGATAGTGGAGTGTGGACTCAATTAGGTGTTGGAATCAGTGTAGATAATCTTTCTGATGAAAACCCTGAAGTGTCAACATATACCAATTGTATGCTTAACTATTCAATGATTGCTGGTGACAGAGTGGCAAAAGAAATGAATGTTTATTCAAAACCGGATGTTGTGTTAGATACGGACGATATTAAGGTTTCTTATCTTGATTATGAGTACTATACAGATGATGGATATTATTATCTAACACTATTAGTAGAGAATAAGACTAATCAAAATGCAGAGATAGAGTTCTTCGATGCAAAGGTGGATGGCACAGAATATGATAAGCTTAGTAATGCAAATGGGCATTCTACATATGCTTCAAAGATAGATGATTATAAGAAAGAAAAAATATCTCCTGATACAAAGAAGGTTTGCAGAATGTGCATCTATAAAAATGAAGGAAAGAGTAATCTTGGAGAAGTATCAGTTGATTCTATTTATAATGGTAGACTTAATGAGATTAAGATTAAGCCAGAGAATAAACTTCTCTTTTCGAGAGTAAATGAGAATAACAGTGGAATACTTTGTTATAAGTAAGTGTTGTTTTCATATTGTTAATAATACCTCCGGAAATTTAGCTGTAACAATATCTATCCATGGCACCGAAAGGTGTCATGGATGAACTTTTTTTGGATATAATGCATAAAATATAAATGTATATAAGCGAAAAATATGATATAATTAACAAGTGTTGTTGGGGATAATTCATAAAGATTGACGGGGTTGTTTGTTTATGGGTGGAAAAGATAATCTGGCTTATCGAAAATTGCTTATTGAGAAGTATGGTGAAGATAAAATTGCCAAGGAACGACATGAGATTCAAGAGGAGAGCTGGGTGTTGTGCCTGAGGATTAACGAGTTAATAAATGAGTTGGTTACTGAATATAATGAAATAAACGAGTTTATTGAGAAGAAAGAAGAGATAGTTAATGAGATAAATCTTTATAGATATATGAATTCTCAAATTGATACATTATATGAAGCTTTTTTTGGGTATAGAGAAATCTTTGCTTCGATAAAGATGGTGTATAACAAATATGTGGTTAATGAATATACCAGAATAATGGATTTAAATAAACTGTTTTTTAGAGATGAAGATTATTATAGGGAAATAAAAACAATAGAAAAAGATCTTAGTGAAATTGAGAAAGCAATATCTTCAATTAAAGGAATTAGGATGTCTATTGAAGAGGATGGGAATAGATTAATTAATGAAATAGAGGAATATAAAGAAAGAGTTAAGGGGATATTTATTCCACAAATTGAAATACATAATATTGTGATAAAGAATAATGCAGAAGAATGTAAAAAGGTTTTGTATTGTGGGAAGGAAATATATGGCGTAATTAATCAAAGGTTGGTTCGTAAGGCGCATAAGGAGGATAAACATTTTTTCATTGGAGATTATAGTGTTTTCTATGAAGAGGATAAAAAATATGCGAGCGTAAAATTAGGAGTGGTAAATGAAATAAGTAAGATAATAGAAAACTTCGAAAAAAGTGTTATGTTTTATGTTGATATGATGCCTCAAGATAATGGGAAAGATAGTAAATATTTTCATATTATAGAACTTCTAGAAAGTATAAAGTGTAATGGCGTTAAGGATATTATATGCAGTGAGTATAACAACAACAGATATCATATTGAACTCAAAGAGGGATTGAAAAGTCTAGAATTTGACATATATATATAAAAAGTTTGAGGAGGATTAATAGTAATGGGAACAAATGATAATGGAAATACAAGTGGTTTAAGGGAGCTTTTGAATAAGTATATTGAACAGAGAGATAAACTCTATGCTTCTCTCTCGGATGAGGAGCTAGAGAACGACCAGAGAAAGAAAATTCAAAAATCTATTGATGTGATTAATAAGCAGATCGAGGGGATTTATAATTCGCTGGGGGACACTGAAGGCGATAACGAAAATTTTGGATGGGCTGATGTGGGTGATGAGGCTACGGATAATAATAGAGAAGCAGATAAAAAAAGAAAAAATAGTACCATGCAAATGAAAGAAAATGGTAGGAATAGCGGGACTAAATCTCAGTATATAGATGAGGATGAGTCTGAACTGGAGGTGTTCTATGCTAGATATGAGAATAAAAGGTGTCCATATTGTACACAGAGATTGAATAATCTCTCGTTTGAATTATCCATTGTTGGGAATAATTATGATTGGAATGATATTAAGACGAAAACAATCCTTTTTTCTGGGGATGACAAGAATCCACTAAAAGGAGCAGATTCATTTATAAAAGAGGGTAGCATAGATGAGCTGATTAATTCTGGGGTGTTTGATGGGGTGAGCAGAAGGGTTCATACTGACCATACTAGGCCTAGATATTACTTGATTAGTTCGGGTGAAGAAAATGGGTTGAAAAAATTTAATGAACTTATTTATTTTATACGAAAAAACAATCAAGCAGATAAGAAGTTGATGGTACTAAAGAGAAATATTTTTTCGGATGGTAATGGCTATAAAAGAATTTCATATGAAATTAATAATAGAGATACAGATTGTATAGATGTATTTCCGTGTTGTACGGGGTGTGGCATGAGACTTCCGACGGGATTTATAGAAAATGATAGTGACATAAAAAGAATAGTAATGATTGGAGGTACCCATAGTGGAAAAACCACATATACTTCTGCAATTCTTGCTGGTATAGAAGAAGAATTGTTTAGCAATAATATTTGTAAAGAAAATATAGAGTTGGTTACTGATTATAACCAATTTGATAGCTCTGATCCTGTGTATGCATATTGGGGTAAGAATGTGGAATTACTAACAAGTGGAATTCCAACAGTTCAGACTCCTCCTAGTGAACTTCCAACTCCTGTTTTTATCAATGTCAGAAAAACAATAGGGGATAGTTATAAGGATATTTTTACTATAGGGCTTTTTGATTATCCTGGTGAAAATTTTGCCCAAATAGAACAGAATAGAGACACATATATTATTGAGCAAATACTTGATGCATTTGCGTATTTTGTCTTCTTTCCTGCAGATATATTAATTCCAACATATAAGATATTGGGATTAGAAGAACAGGGGGATATGCAAAGGAATGCAAACATTAAGGGGCTCTCAAAAAAAGGAGAGGAATTAATAACAAGTTTTAATGGCGTAAGATCAAGAGAAATATTCAGAATATATAAAACGATAAAAAGAGTTATTACACAATATGGTGGTAGAAAAAATATTGTGATTAATAATAAGTGTTTTGAAGGTATTATTTCGAAAGCGGATATGCTGATTGGAGTAGATGAATTTAAGGGATTGATGGACATAAGAGGGAATTTAGATGATAATAATCCAGCTTTTGAAGTGGAAAATGATTCTCAAAGAAGTGCAAAAATAGAAGAAGTACTTGTGGCTAAGCGGGTTTTTGGAAATGATACAGAGATAAATATAAGGGATATACAGAAGAGACAGAATAATGTTCATTGGAGTCTGGTTAGTTCGGGGGCGTTTAGTGATAAAGCAGAGGAGTTGGCAATAATTCAAAGCAAAATTGAGAGCCTAACAAAAGCATTAGAACAAGATGAAAATAGGGGCAATGACGAAATGCAACTTGAACTTACAGGGCTTCAACAGAAATTAGAAAAAATAGAAGAAGAATATGATAGAGATGGTTTTGATTGGATTCCATACAGAATAGGTGATGCATTATTTAATTGTATTTCAATATTATTGGATGAGTGATATTCTGGAAAGGTGTTAAGAGGATTTTTATGGTATACGATATAGCTTTTTATTCTAGAGGAAAAGATTTGTGCTTTGGAAGAGAGGGGCAGGGGGTCGCTTTTTCAAGTGATACTAACAAAGATTTTATAGATGAGTGTATGGATTTAGGTGGGAAATTTAAGACTGAAATAGGCGGGAAAAGTGCTGAATTCTTATTGTTCTCGGATTCATTGAATTGCTTTTATGTTGCAAAGGTAGGACCAGAACCGAATTGGTATGGTGGAGGACCAAATAATAGATTAATTCAGCTTATGATTCCTAAAACTCAAAATGTATTAGATAAGGAGCAGATTTTAGGGGATTATAGTAAATATCTTATTGGATATGAAGAATACTATAGTCGATATTTTATAAAGGATAATGGTGAGTACTATAGAAAGGCTGTGGTTTTAGAGCCTGTTGAAGTTCCTTCCATTTATTCTGAAACTATGATTCGAGAATTGGTCTCGATGTATTTTGATGAATCGGAACTGGCAGTTTTCATAAACAAAGTTTTTGGGGTTGTTTTAGGGCAGGATGCGCAACTGTTGATCGTTCCATCGGAGAAAATGATATCACAGAAGGGTCTTAGTAATTCTGCTAGAGATATAATTTATATTGTGGCTTGCTTAATATCTGGATTTGGTGCTGATTATAGTGATTATATAAAAAAAATCACATATGCGGTAAATACCCATGATAATGTAGGGGTAGCGAGGTTTGTTTTTTCGGAAGACGAACAGTTAATAGATAATTCTTTGAATTTAAATTCGCAAAATACGTTAAGTGGTTTAGATGTTTTTATTGAACTATCACATAGGATGTTTGAATCGTTAGACTCATATAGGGAGTTTATGTCTTTTCTTATACAAGGCATGGATCCTTCTAATATTACCATTCAATCAATAAATAAAGCATATTATAGTTCGAGGCTAGATGAATCGGATGTAATAACAATTGAAGAGATAGAAAAGGGATATAATCGAAATATTGATGGTGTTATTGCTATGGCATCAACCTCGTCCGATACTAGAGAATTTCTTATGGAAAATATTCGGAAATTTGAAAAACTTCCAAATGCTGATAGTTTATGGACTAATGTGATAGTTGAAGCACTCAATCGTAATGAACATTTGGAAGATGGCCTTTTGCTACAAAATGCGCAGATTATTCTTGAAGATATAGTCTCTTATGACTGGGAATCCTTTTCGATAAAAAAGGATGATCTTCCATTTGAGATGAGAAAAAAAATTAGCCGAGAAATGTTTTCAGAAAATCAAATCAATGAAAAAATCTGCGGACTTGAAACAAATGGTGTTCTTCGCTTTGTTCAGGAATATGGTTATGCAGTAACTGGAAAAAATCAGCTTGATATGATTATGAAGAAAGCTATTTCTGCTTATTTTGATTTCGAAAACTCTGAGAGAACCTATGTTACAAATTATTTTATTGAATATGAGTTAAGAGAAGAATGGTATTCATTAATTCGACAAGGTATTATTAACAGAATAAATGAGGAGTTTGGTTTCATTTTAACTGAAATCAGTGAAATGGAAAATAGACTCGCTAATTTATATTTTGAGACTGTTTTTGATACTTTTAAAAATTACTCCAAAGAGTTATTTAATGAAAATAACAGCACATTTGATGTGTGGATTGATATGAAAAGAAATGAAATAAGTAACGAATTAGTAAAGAAATATGATGATTATGTCTCGGAAGTAAAAAACAATGAAGTTGTAGATGGTTGGAGAAAAAGCAGTGTTGAAGATTTGTTGCTACTATGTGCATCTCAAAATCAAGCTGATGGTGATTTTATTTCCATTAGTGAGGATAAGTTATGTGGCATTATAGTAGATAAAGTGAATGATGATGAGATAACAGATGACATAATTAAGCGTGTTTGTATGTTGGCGAATGATTCTGCTTGTGTGGTTTCTACAGGAGGGCTAAATAGGATCATTGTAACAGTTTGGAATAAAATCAAGTCATATCATCAAAGGGTGTATTTTTGTTTTGAAATAAAAAGAAAAGAGTATTCGGTTTGGAATGCGCTAGATTTTGAAAAAGATGATTTAGAATTATATTTTAATGAGGTGTATAAAGCAATTCATGAAAATTCAAGTTATTCTAAATATGTTGAAATAGATTATTATTCAGATATCGGTGAGAGATATAAATGTTTTATCTTTAATACCTGGTATGCGTTTATGTATGGAAAACACATTTCAAATTTAAATAAAATAACAGATGGCTTTGAGGGGGTTATAAATAACAGCAATGGGGTTATCAAGTGGCTATTTAATATATATTTAAAAAAAATAAACGAGGATATTGATTTTAATAAATGTATAAAATATATAGAACTTCTGCAAATAAAGAGCAATCATTTGTTTGGTGGGGATAAATTTGAAATAGAAGAAAGGGAAAACCTGTATAGAAGTATAGAAACTTCTAATATTTATAGATATATTGTGGAGAAAGATATATCTGAAGACATTGTAGAAAAACATGTGGTCTTTAGTGAGGATATTGTAAATGTAAATAGAATCGTTAAAGAAATGACGATGACTGAGCGTATTAATTCTCTAATTAATTCAAGTGCAGCAATGAATAGAAAAGAGTGGATGAAGCGGGCTAGGGAGTTATCGACTGAGTGCCAAAAAGTATATAGTGCAACGGATTATCAAAAATCATCTTATGTAACGAATCTAAATAAGAAAATCAACAAAAAAGATAAGGATGAAATCGATGATAAAATTGAGTCTTTATTAAAAGAAAAAGATAGATTAAAAAAGGAACTCTTAGAGAAAGATAAAATTATTAGATGTCATGCAGAAGAAATAAGCAAAACTAAAAAAGAAATAAGCGATTACTCTTCCCAAAATGAAGAATATAAGAATGAATTAACTGGGATTTATGCCAAATTAGATTCTCAAAAAAAAGAAATCAAATCTAAGGATAATGAAATAAAAAGAATATATCAGGAAAACGAAAGGAAAAAGGCTGAACTTGAAAGAGTTACTAAAAAACTAAAAGAAACAGAAGAAAAACTGCGTGAATTAAATACTTCTAATGATAATTTGCAAAGCAAAAATAATGAATTATTAGCAAAAATAAATGTT
>CAMNGU010000015.1 GCA_946538525.1 uncultured Lachnospiraceae bacterium | reverse complement strand
CAATCCGTATGTCATATGGTGTCAAAAGGTACTTTTGACACCCACATCATATAATTAAAAAAAATAATTATAAAAAAATAAGTAATATAGAATTAGGAATAAGTAATATGGAATATGTTAATCAGCTGATTACAAATAAGATACTGATAGGCGGTCTAGTGGGCTGGGCTTCGGCGCAGATCCTTAAGACTATAATCTTCCTGATGGTGAATAAGAGACTCCAGCTGGAACGACTTTTTGGTGACGGGGGAATGCCAAGTGGACATTCTGCAACCGTATCCGCTATGGCACTCTTGACTGGTTATGAATGTGGTTTCAATTCAGCATTATTTGGAGTGGCAACCATAGTTGCAATAGTTGTTATGCATGATGCTATGGGAGTTAGACTGGAGACTGGTAAGCAGGCAAAGGTTATAAACGAGATGACAGAGCTTATGGAGAAGCTTAGTGGAACAGAGCTTTCTAATGAAGAAAAGCTGAAAGAGTTTGTTGGTCATACACCACTTCAGGTTGTTATGGGAAGTGTTCTTGGAATAGTTGTGGCGTTGGTATTACATTTTTGGTTCTAAATGCAGGCTACAAAAGACTACAAAAAGTTTTAAAAAGGGGAGGTTATGGGTATGGGTAGAAATCTGATTCAAAGCATGAGTAAAAAACTTATAGCTGCGGTGGTTTCAACGGCAATGGTAATAGCTGCAGTTGGAGTGCTTCCGGTAGGGGTGAAAAGAGTTGAAGCTGCCAGTAAAACGGTAAATGCTTCCGATAGTAGTTTTTCGGGAGTGATAAATGGAAATTATCCTGAAAAAGTTGATGTACTCACAATTAATATGGATGCATCTAAAACTGTGGATGCCATCTTTGGTAATGATGTAGTTATTAAGGGGTCTGGCACCTTGACTGTTCGTCAGACTATTTATGTGGTTAATCTTACTATAGAGAATGGTGCTAATGTAATTGTTAAGGGTGAAGAGCTTGGAAGCGATTATGATCAGGCGGTAAAGAATGAATTTGGCGGTTCCATGAATATTAAAGGTAACCTGACAGTTCATTCAACAATGGCCGGACTTAGATGCCGTGGTCCTCTTAATATAAATGGAGGAAACCTAACGGTTGATTCTGTGGTTGATCCTATTGTATGCGATGAAAATATTACCATTAATGGTGGGACCCTTAAGGCGGATATGTCTCTGGGGGCAAGCGCTGAACCTTTGTATGGAACTGTAGCTGTTAAGAGTGGATATAATATTATAATGAATAATGGTGTGAAGCTTCAGGGCGGAAATGAAATCTCACTCAGTAAGGTGGTTTCTGATGAGGGAGACTTCCTTACATATCTCTGTGAGGATAGCAGCTATGCGCTTCATATCCTTATCAATAAGACTGCAGATCCTTATGGATCTAGTTCAGGAGGCTCTTCTTCGGGGGCTGGAACAGGTTCTGGATCAGCATCAGGTTCTTCGTCAGGTTCATCGAATAAATATAGTAATGAATGGGTGAACGGTAAGTGGTATGATGGAAATGGAAATCAGACTTACTCGGGAACTCTTTCCTGGAAGAGCAACGGCTCAGGCTGGTGGGTAGAGGACAGCTCAGGTTGGTATCCATCTGGTCAGTGGCAGAAGATAGATGGTAAGTGGTACTATTTTGATGGCAGTGGTTACATGGCGTCAAATGAATGGAGAGACGGCTACTGGATTGGCTCGGATGGATCCATAGGTTATGAAGGCGTTCTTAGCTGGAAGAGCGATAGTTATGGCTGGTGGGTAGAAGATAGCGCAGGATGGTATCCGGTTAATCAATGGCAGAAGATAGATGGCTCCTGGTATTACTTCTATGGAGATGGCTATATGGCAGTTAACTGCTATGTGGATGGTTATTGGCTGGGGGCTGATGGCGCCTGCTGGTAAATCATTTGATAATTAAACAGAATTCAATAAGTCACTGGTACTTTGTATCGGTGACTTATTGATTAAAAGAATATATAAAAAGAAAAAGTGAGAGGTAAAATGAAAATAGGAAACAAAGAGTTTGATATGAATTCAAATCATACCTATGTTATGGGGATATTAAATGTTACTCCGGACTCATTTTCGGATGGTGGGCACTTCGTGAATCCTGAGGATGCACTAAATCATGTGGATCAGATGATAGGAGAAGGAGCGGACATTATTGATGTAGGTGGGGAGAGTACCAGACCGGGGCATCAGCAGATTCCGGAAGAGGAAGAGATAGAAAGAGTTACTGAAGTTATAGCCTGTATTAAAGACAGGTTTGATATTCCGGTTTCTATAGATACTTATAAGGCACCTGTGGCGAAGGCTGCGCTTGAGGCGGGAGCAGATGTGATAAATGATATCTGGGGCCTTCAGTATGATGTATATAATAAAGATTCTATTTTAGCGGATAGATATTCTGGAAAGAATATGGCGGAAGTTGTTAATGCATATGATGTTCCAATCATTCTTATGCATAATGATAATCTGGGCCGCGATATGGAAGGAAGAAATGACGAAGTGATTACTGACTTTTTAGAGGCCAATAGTTGCTTTGAAAGTCCGGAACAGATCAGGACATATATAGTTGATGAAGAACATATGATTGGTAACCTGTCAAAATATCATTCCAAGAAAGTACTTCATTCAGTAGAAGAAGAAAATGTGGTTGACCGTGTTATAACAGGATTAACAGTTTCCAGAGATATTGCTCGTAATGCTGGAATTGCAAAAGAAAAGATAATTCTGGATCCGGGAATAGGATTTGCAAAAACTCAAAAGGAAAATCTTATGGTTCTGGCTAATCTGGAAAAGATAAGAGTTAGTGAAGGGTTCCCAATGCTTCTTGCAGCTTCAAGAAAGTCTGTGATTGGAAATGTTCTTGAACTTGATCCTGCAGAAAGGGAAGAAGGTACCCTTGTTACATCAGTTCTTGCCGCAAATGCAGGATATTGTATGGTAAGAGTTCATGATGTGGAGAAAAATGTACGGGCATTAAAAATGCTTGAAGCGATTAGAAATAGTATAAATAATTAAAGTGTGATTTTTTTGAATAGCGACCCGAAAAATAACAAAAATTGCTCCGATTTTACGGTTTTTTGCAGATGTTGCTCTAATGTTTTATTGTGTAATATGTATACTTGGTGAAAAACCCACATTTCAATATGGAGAATAAATACAAGAAAAAAAGGGGTTTTTATACAATACGCACAAAAAAGGCCAAAGTCGAAATTGGTCTTTTTTTGTGCATATCTAACAAAAAATCAAAAAAACACCTTTTTTTGGATAATGATAGCAATTTATGAAAAATGAATAGCAATTTTTGCAAAGCATTTGTTTTTTTTTAGTGCTAAACTCCGTCTCGAAAATCAAAGAGAACAAAGCATAGGAAAGAGAAGGAGAAAGAAAAATGAAAAAGAACATTGTGAAGAGGTTAAGTGTTTTAGTTTTAGCAGGGGTTGTTATGATGTCTGCAGTTGCTTGTGGTAAGAATGATGATACAGCATCAAACGATACAGTTGGTGAGGTAGTTGCATCAGATGGCGAGATGTTTACAGCAGATGATCTTAGTGTTGGAGAGGTTAAGCTTCTTGGTAAGGTATATGAGATGCCAGTTGATTACTCAAAGATTTCAAAGAAGTTTACTCTTAGAGATGAGATGACAGAGCAGTTCAATGTAAAGGTTGCTCCAAACAGCACTCTTAATAATATATATCTTGATGTATTCAATCAGGAAAATTCATATGTAGTAGTTAGCCTTAAGAATGATAGAAAGCAGGAAGATTATCCAAAGGCTTGTAAGGTTACATCAATCGTAGCTCAGGCTGGACATGCTGATGGTAATGTAGTAGTCCTTCCAGGAAATGTAACAATTGGTACAAGTGCTTATGATGTAACAGGTCGTTATGGTGAGCCAGATACAACAATTGAGAATGCTGGTGGTTTCACATATGTTTATGATAAGGGAACAATCACATACACACTTGATTTTGAGAAGAATGCTGAAGGCGTTTCAAAGATTACAATCGAGTGCAAGTAATCCCTAAATAAGTATCCTATTTGCGTTAATTGTTACCCCAAAGCGAAATTTGAAAATCATTTTCAAATTCCTTGACAATTGCAAATCTTAATAGTAAAATGAAAACCGTTTTCAAATTGAATTTGAAAACGGTTTTCGTTTTTTTGTTTTATAAAAATATATTTAATAAATATCTAATAAGTACCAAATAAGAATCTAATAAAAATCTAATAAGGAAGAAAACAATGACCTTAAGTCAAAATAACAAGTCACAATATAAAACAAGACAGAGAGCTGAGATTACTGCTTATCTGCTGAGTAAATCAGGGGAACATGTTACTGTTGCTGATATCTGCAAATACTTTGAAGAAAAAGGTAAAACGATAGGAGTTACAACAGTTTACCGTCAGTTGGATAAGATGGTGGCAGAAGGTATTGTAAATAAGTACAATCTGGATTCTAGCAGCTCAGCTTGTTATGAATATATTGATAAGGATCATCATATGGATGGAGCTGTAAGCTGCTACCACTGCAAATGTGATAAATGTGGAAAATTGATCCACCTTCATTGTGAAGAAATCGAAGATATGATAAAGCATATAGAGACAGAACATAGTTTTGTGATAAATCCAAGAAGAACAGTGCTTTATGGACTTTGTGAAGAGTGCAGAGAATTGCAGGATGAGTAGGGGGCGAGAATAGATGCGACAAATGCGTAGTATGTTTGGCCTGCTTCTGGCGCTGATACTTATAGCTGTTATGTTCATTTCCATGCTTTTTATTGCTAAGGAGATGGGGCATCATGACTGCTCGGGTGAAGATTGTCCTATATGTTCTGTAGTAGAAGAATGCATCAATAATATTAGAAGATGTGGTACAGCAGCTAATATCATTTCATGTACAGCAGTATTACTTCCATTTATAGTGATGGCTGATCAGGGATGTGTTGAGGAAGCAAGGAAATATAATCCAATATCGAACAAAGTGAGACTGAATTATTGAGTTGATAATCTAATAGTCTTAATAAAGATAATCAAACAAGTGAATATTTATAGAAGAAATAAAAAGGATTTAAAGAGGAAAAATGAGAAAAAGTAATATAGATTTAAAGAATAATAGTATAAAAAAAATTAAGAAAATAGCTTCAGTAGTACTTGCTGGAGCATTAACAGCAGGGCTTGCAGCTTGTGGAAATGCTGCTCCAAATGCAGAGGCCAGTGAGGAAGGAAGTGACAAGCTTCAGGTTGTTGCTACCATTTTCCCAGAGTATGACTGGGTTAGAGAGGTTGCGGGCCAGGGCGAAAACAGCGTAGATACTAGTGTTGCTGATAAAGTAGAAGTATCAATGTTGCTGGATAACGGTGTGGATCTTCACAGCTATCAGCCTACAGCTGCTGATATTGCAAAAATTTCAACATGTGATGTGTTCATTTATGTTGGCGGAGAGTCAGATAAATGGGTTGATGATGCGCTGAAAGAAGCTAAAAATAAGGATATGGTAGTTATTGACCTTATGGATGTGCTTGGCGATAGCGTAAAGGAAGAAGAACTTGTGGAAGGCATGGAAGGCGAAGAGGAAGAGGATGAAGCCTCTGAAGAGGATGCTGTCGAGACTGAGGAAACTGAGGAAAGCTCAGATGAATCTAAAGAAGAATCAGCGTCAGTTGAGAATGTTGGAAATTCAGGAAGCCCAAATTCACCTGCTCCTGTAGTACAGTCTGAAGAATCTGATAATCCTGGATTTTCTGACGAGGGTTCACTGGAACTTACTGATGAAGAGGCTGAGGCTGAAGAAGAGGAAGCTGAAGTGGCTGAGGCAGAAGAGGAAGACCATGAAGATCATGAAGACGGTGAAGGACATCACCATGATGATGGTGAGATAGAATATGATGAGCATGTATGGCTTTCCCTTAAGAATGCTGAAGTATTAACAGAAAAAATAGCTGATTCATTAGGTTCAAAGGATGTGGAAAATGCTTCAGCTTATAAGGCTAATGCAGATGCATATATTGAAAAGCTTTCTGACCTTGATACAGAATATCAGTCTGCAGTAGATGCAGCCACAGTTGATACAATTCTTTTTGGTGACAGATTCCCATTTAGATATATGGTGGATGATTATGGAATCAATTACTATGCAGCATTCATTGGATGTTCAGCAGAGACAGAAGCCAGCTTTGAAACAGTTATCTTCCTTTCAGGAAAGGTTGATGAGTTGGGACTTCCAGCAATCTGTACTATTGAGAAGAGTGATCAGGGAATTGCTGAGACAGTAAAGAATAATACAAAGACACAGGATCAGGAGATTTTGACACTTAATTCACTGCAGTCAGTTACATCAACAGATGTTGAGGCTGGAGCAAACTACCTTAAGATAATGACAGATAATCTTAGTGTATTAAAGAAGGCACTAGGAGTATCTGAGTAAAATTATTTGTTGGGTGAAACAAAAAGTTTAATGTATTTGGAAAATCAGGTGATGAAATGAATTATATTGAGGCCAAGCATTTAACAACCGGATATGATGGGATTCCTCTTACGAAGCATATTAACTTCGTAGTTGAGAAGGGCGACTATCTATGTATAGTAGGAGAAAATGGCGCAGGAAAGAGTACTCTTATGAAGACTCTTCTGCGTCTTATTCCGCCTGTAAAGGGCGAGATTATATTTAACGAGGAGCTGGGGGCGAAAGATGTTGGATATCTTCCTCAGCAGACTGTGGTACAGAAGGACTTCCCTGCCAGCGTGTGGGAGATAGTACTTTCTGGTAATCTTGCTAAGTCTGGTTTAAGGCCTTTCTATAATAAAGAAGAAAAAGAACGGGCTAAAGAATGTCTTAAGAGATTTGATGCCTGGGAACTTAGAAAAAAGACCTTTAGAAATCTTTCAGGTGGACAGCAGCAGAGAGTTCTTCTTGCCAGAGCGCTTTGCGCAACATCAAAGCTTATTCTCCTGGATGAGCCGGTTGCAGGACTTGATCCAAAGGTTACAGAAGAACTGTACCGTCTTGTTAAATCCCTGAATGATACAGGTGTTACAATAATAATGATATCTCATGATATTAATACAGCTGTAAGATTTTCAAATAAGATTCTTCATTTAGGTCATAAGCAGCTGTTTTATGGCCCGACTGAAGAATATGTTCATAGCGAAGCATATAAGTTCTTCTCTTCGATTGGAGGGGATGGAGAAGATGAGGAAGATGAAGAAGCCGAAGATAATAAGAAAACTGAAGGAGGTAATGAATAATGGAAAAACTTCAGATGTACCTTCAGTATAATTTTGTTATATACGCACTTATAGTTGGTGTACTTATCGCGCTTTGTGCGTCACTTCTGGGAGTGACACTGGTGTTGAAACGCTATTCCTTTATTGGAGACGGTCTGTCTCATGTGGCATTTGGCGCTATGGCGGTAGCCAGTGTGCTTCATCTAGTAAGTAACACTGTGCTGGTTATGCCAGTAACAATTATTACGGCAGTGCTGCTGCTTAGAACTGGAAATAAGTCTATAATGAAAGGAGATGCGGCCATCGCCATGCTTTCGGTTACATCCCTGGCCTTCGGTTATATGATAATGAATGTTTTTTCTGCATCGGCGAATGTTTCAGGTGATGTTTGTGGGACCTTGTTTGGTTCAAAATCAATCCTGACACTGGATAAAACAGAGGTGGCTGTTTGCATAGCTCTTTCAGCAGTAGTTATTGCAATATACATTATCTTCTATAATAAAATATTTGCTGTAACATTTGACGAAACCTTCTGTAGAGCTACAGGAGTACCGGCCGGAAGGTACAATTTCCTGATTGCAGTTATAATCGCAATTATTATAGTACTTGGAATGAATCTGGTGGGAAGCTTACTCATATCAGCACTGATAGTATTCCCTGCCCTTGCTGCCATGAGACTTAGTGGTACCTTTAAAGGGGTTGTGATTCTTTCGGTTATCTTCTCCGTAGTATGTTCGCTGACGGGAATGATCATATCTATGCTTGCAAATACTCCAACTGGTGCTACAATTGTTGCTATGGATTTTGTTTTCTTTGTAATATCATGGGCTATTGGTAAATTCATAATAAAACTAGATTAATACTGTATATGCTTAGGGCAAAATGTGACAGTTTAGGAGTCATGATGAAAAAGTTGAGTTTAAAAAGAGTGGTATGTGTAGGACTTGCACTTACTGTATGTCTTCAGGGGCTTACGGCTTGTGGTTCAGGTGACGACGGCTCCAGTAAGTATCAAAATGATAGTAATAGTGTAGAGGAAGCCTTAAATAGTCAGATGGCGAAAGAGGATGCTGAAGCTTCAACAGAAGCAACAACAGAAGAACTGCCACAGACTCTTGTGGTTCCGCCTACAGAGGATAAAACTGAGGCAACTGAAGCTGTTACCGAAGTAAGTACAGAAGATGGAGTAACTGATATTGCTGATGCCAAGACTGATGTAGATATTGATCTTACGGTAATGGATAGCAATATGGTATATTCGACTGTATACCAGATGATGGCGGATGCACCTAGCTATGTAGGTAAGACCGTGAGAATGAAGGGGATGTATTATTCCAGTTACGATGAAGCGACTGGTATCAGATATTTCTTTATTCTGGTTAAGGATGCTACGGCCTGCTGTCAGCAGGGACTTGAATTTATTTGGGACGATGGATCCCATGTGTTCCCTGATGAATATCCTGAAGATGGTTCGGATGCCATAGTTACAGGTGTATTTGAAACTTATAAAGATAATCCGGATGATGTTTATGAATATATCAGACTGAAGGATGCGTCTTTTGAGGTGGTCAAAAATGCTGAGGAAGTGAGCGAATAATATGATCAACATAGTTCTGCATGAACCGGAGATTCCATATAATACTGGAAATATTGGCCGTACCTGTGTTATAACGGGGGCCAGTTTGCACCTGATAAGACCATATGGATTTTTTCTGAATGACAAAATGATAAAGAGAGCCGGGCTTGATTACTGGCCAAAACTGGACCTTCACGAGCATGATACTACCGAAGAGTTTTATAATTATTTCAATTCTCTTGATGAGCATCCGAGGCTTTTTTATGCTACCACAAAGGGCAAACATCGTTACACGGATGTGGAGTATCATGATGGCGACTTTATAATGTTTGGTCGCGAGAGTGCAGGTATTCCGGAAGAGATACTAGCTGAACATCCGGAGGACTGCATTAGAATTCCTATGATGCCAGAGGAAAGAAGTCTAAATCTTTCCAACAGTGCAGCAATTATTTTATATGAAGCATTAAGACAATTGGATTTTCCGGGACTTGAGACAGAGGGAGAACTACATAGACTGAAATATCAAGCTCACCATTAGGTGGGCTTTTATATTTCTGTTTTTTATGTTACAATGCTGTGGTGTATATATTGAATGTTGAGAGAGTGTTAGGGGAAAGAGAGAATAATAAGAAAGAGAGAATAAAATGAAAAGAATAATAGGGGTTCATTTCTGGGATAAGAAAGTGCATCTTTGCTGGCTCAACGGGGACGAGATACTTGGAGCATCCTTTAATCTTCCTGAAGATTACAGACGAGATGACATTTTAAGACAGGATTTTGCGCTCCAAGGGGTTTTTAGAGCAATCAGGGATTATCTTTCCCAGAAGGTTAATATTTCTGAATTCGGCATGGCAATAGCTGTTCCGGATGATTTTGGTATTGAAGAAACACAGAGAGTTTATGCTGCAGGCAGGGAAAGCGGAGTGGAGGTTACTACCACAATCTGTGAAACATTTGCCATGGCCCTTTCTGTTTATGGTGAATATAGTTTTGATGGAAGAATGCTGGCTGCGGTTGTTTCAGACAATCGAGTTAGCATAGCTGAATATGATTACAGTGATGAAGGAGTAAAGAAGATTGGTACTCATGCCTGTGGACCTTGGAAGGGTTCGGATCTTAGCAGAGCACCGTTCCTTCATGATTATAGTGCAAAATATTTTGATGCTACAGATGCAGAGTTCTTCTTTATTTCTGGAAGTATGAATGCAGGAATGTCATTTGAACAGGCTGTTAGAACATATGTAAATGATTCAGATATGTTTGGTGAGGATATGTGTATCAAACTGCTGGATAGTTCTTATGTGGTTGATGGACTGGGATATCTGGCTGGAAAACTGGAGGGTAATGAGGCGTTTGTAGGTCTTGGAATTAGCGATACAGTTTCTCCGTATGAAATTCTTTTGGGAATCAATGGTGAGATATTCAAGATGATAAAGCCTGAGGGCCATCTGACAAGAAGCTCAGGGCTGGATATGAGGAGAATTCCTGAATCTGGTGGTGATACAGAATCTTTTATTGTGTATGAGAAAAAAGGCAGAAGACTTATTAAGATTGGAGCTGTAAATGCACCAAAGGAAGATATTCAGGATTACTTCAAGAAACCTGTATGGGTTGGTATTAATGTTGATAAGAATAAAGACTTGGCGGTTGTTATCCAAAATCTGGAAACCCAGGCATATGTAGAGATTCCGGTAGAGGATGCGGCTGAAGTGGAAAAGGCAAAGAGTGAGAGCGAAGACACAGCTGCCTTTGTTGAGAAGATCATTCCTATTCTGGATAACCTTGAATATGCTACGAAGTTCGCACAGGATCAAGATAACCCATATACAAAGGGTATTATTCAGACCTATGAGAATGCTAGAAAGATACTGGAAGAAAATGGTGTAAAGATTATCTCGGGCGAAGGCGAACCATTTGACTTTAATACACAAAATGCAGTAGCTCATGTTACTGATGTAGATCTTCCTGAGAATACTGTTAAGCAGGTTATGCAGACAGGATATTCATATAGGGGCAAGATTCTAAGAACTGCTTCGGTAATCGTGGCAAACTAACGTAGTTTAGACGGATATTCCGTAAAATCAGAAAAGCCAGAAATACTTAGGGCCAATGGGGAATCCTGTTGGCTCTTTAGTTTTAATTGATAGAGAAAAGGTTTTATCTATGGATAGAAGGGTAAAAAAATTAATAATAGGCTGGTTGATAGTTATTGCCGTTGGTATTGGCTATTACTTTATAGTTAGACATCTTGGGGTAGGAATTCCCTGCTACATCTATGCATCCACAGGAAAGAAGTGCCCTGGCTGTGGGCTGACAAGGATGGTAATGCATCTTACACATTTTCAGTTCAAGGAAGCTTTTATGGACAATCAGTTGATGTTTGTTTTATGGCCGTTTATAGTTGCTGAAATAGTTTATATTCTTGTTAGATATTGTAGGGATGAAAAGATACCAAAATGGAATCTTGCGCTGATATATACATATGCCGGTTTAGCTATAGCATTTATGTTTGTCAGAAATGCATTTGGTTTATAAAAATTCTTCTTAAATATTCTTTGGTAAGCTAAAACCACAGAATTATGACATTTTTGGCAATTTTTACTTGAAAATAGTATATCTATATGATAATCTATTTACGGGTTTTTACCTGAAATATGTATGGAGGTGGAAGAGTATGCAACCAGAAGATAAGAAGGCTACTACTTCTCTCGTGTTAGGTATTGTTGGTCTGTTATGCTGTGCACCATGTGGTATCGCAGCTATCATTTTAGCTAAGCAGGCAAAGGATGCAGGAAATACGAGTGGTAAGGCTACAGCAGGATTAATTCTTGGTATTATTGCAGTTGTTCTCTGGATTGTCGCTATTATTATTAATGCGGTAACTGGAACATTCACTGCTATTTTGAATAGTTCAAGTTTTATATTCATGTAAATAGCCATGACTTAATTAATACATAAATTAATTATGCATAATTAGAAAACACCCTTACGGTAAGTAGGGGTGTTCTTCTTTTGCTTTAAAATATATATTATTTGTGGTAAAATACTCGTTAGTTTTGAGTTTTATACACTCATTCTAGTGGGGAGGGGAGAAAATGTCGCATACGAATGTAATCGACATGATCAACCGAATATATAATTCAACGACTATTCTCAATTTCGGTGCTCTTTTTTCAGATGTCACACCACAGTTCGTTACACCAGCAGAACCTGAAGTTGGAGATGATATTACCATTCGTTTCAGAACAGCAAGAAGTAATGCAGATGGAGTTGATATCGTTGTAGGAGATGAACATATTCCTATGAAGCTTTCTAAGCAGACGGGAATATTTGATTACTATTCTATTAAGTTTTCAAATGTTCATACGAAGTTGAGGTATTTTTTTGTTGTGCACTCAGACAGATTACAGGTGGTTTATAATCGCCTTGGCATTCTGCGAGATGTTAATCATGATTATGATTTTCAGATTGTTCCTGGTTTTAAAACTCCTGATTGGGCAAAGGGAGCGGTATTCTACCAGATCTTTGTTGACCGATTTTGTAATGGAGATAAGTCGAATGATGTTCTTACCGGAGAGTACAGTTATGTAGGTCAGCAGGTTAGAAGAATCGATGATTGGGATAAGGTTCCTGATACCATGGATGTTGGTAACTTTTATGGTGGAGACCTTCAGGGGGTTATGGACAAACTGGATTATCTAAAGGATCTGGGAGTAGAGGCTATCTACCTCAATCCTATCTTTGTTTCACCATCGAACCATAAATATGATACTCAGGATTATGACTATGTGGATCCTCATTTTGGTCGTATTGTAAAGGATGAGGGAGAACTTCTTCCTGAGTGGGTAAATGATAATACACAGGCTTCAAGATATATCTGTCGTGTTACGGATAAGGCTAATCTTAAGGCTTCCAATCGCTTGTTTGCAAAGCTGGTGGATGAGGCTCATAAGAGAAACATCAAGGTTATTCTGGATGGTGTATTCAATCACTGCGGATCATTTAACAAGTGGTTGGATAAGGAAAGAATTTATGATCAGAATCCGGATTATGAGAAGGGGGCATATGTCAGTGCAGACAGTCCATATCGTTCCTTCTTTAAATTCCAGGATGAAAATGCTTGGCCGAATAATGGTTCCTACAATGGATGGTGGGGACATGATACCCTTCCAAAGCTTAATTACGAGGAGTCTGTGAAACTCCACGATTATATTATCAAGATAGGAAAGAAATGGGTTTCACCACCTTATAATTGTGACGGATGGAGACTTGATGTGGCGGCGGACCTGGGATATTCAGAAGAATATAATCACAGGTTCTGGAAAGACTTTAGAGCTGCAGTTAAAGAAGCAAATCCTGAGGCTATAATCCTGGCAGAGCACTACGGAAATCCTAAGGCGTGGCTGGATGGAGATGAGTGGGATACCATAATGAACTATGGTGCATTTATGGAGCCTATTACCTGGTTCCTGACAGGTGTGGAAAAGCATAGTGATGAGTTTAGAGGAGACTTCCTGGGAAATGCTGATTTCTTCAAAGGAACCATCAGGAATTATATGTCATACTTTATGTATAATTCTCTCTATGTTTCTATGAATGAGCTATCAAACCATGATCACTCCAGATTTTTGACCAGAACAAACCATCGTGTAGGTCGAATACAAACTGTGGGTGCTGAAATGGCAAATGAAAATGTAAACAAAAATATCATGCGTATGGCTGTTACATTTCAGATGACATGGCCGGGTGCGCCAACGATTTACTATGGTGATGAGGCTGGAGTGTGTGGATGGACGGATCCTGATTCCAGAAGAACATATCCTTGGGGACATGAGGATCATGAGATGATAGCCTTCCATAAAGATATCATTGAGATTCATAACCGTTTTATTTCGCTGAGAACCGGTTCGTTAAAGTTCCTACATAGTGAATATAGGCTTCTGTCCTACGGAAGATTTACTTTTAAGGAAGCGGTTGCGGTTGTTATAAACAGTGACTTTGTTGATAAAGAAGTAAAACTTCATGTAAGAGAATTGGGAGTTCATAATAATAGAATGATGAAACGAGTTCTACTTACAAATGAGTTTGGTTATACACTGGATACTGAAACTTTAGTGGTTCAGAATAATGTGCTTACGGTTGTTGTTCCAAAGAACTCGGCTGCAATCTATGTTTGCAAGTTGTAGAATATGGGACCGACTAATTGTCTAGAGATAAGATAAATAATGATTTTTACTATAGAATACCTTCGGAAACTATAATCAGTTTTCGAAGGTATCTGTATCTTTAAGGGGAATAAGAAACACAGTAAGTCAAAATAAAAACCATAATAAAAGGTTTGAAATATATAAGGAAATATGGAATATTAATTAGGTGGCTTGATTGTATTTTTTTTAGTGAGGAATTAAAGAATCATGGCGGATTTTATATTACATTCAGAATATGCTCCAACCGGCGATCAGCCTGAGGCTATTGCAGAGCTGGTAAAGGGATTTCAGGAAGGGAAGAAAAGGCAGACTCTCCTTGGTGTAACTGGTTCAGGTAAAACATTTACCATGGCAAATATCATTAAGGCGCTGGGGAAGAAGACCCTTATTATGTCGCACAATAAAACTCTTGCGGCACAGCTTTATGGAGAAATGAAGTCATTCTTCCCAGAGAATGCGGTGGAGTATTTTGTGTCATATTACGACTACTATCAGCCGGAGGCGTATGTGCCCTCCAGCGACACCTATATTGAAAAGGATTCATCCGTAAATGATGAGATAGATATGTTGAGACATAGCGCAACATCAGCACTTATTGAGAGAGATGATGTTATAGTTGTGTCTTCTGTATCCTGTATATACGGTATTGGTAACCCGGAAGACTATAAGGCGATGATGTTGGGACTTCGCCCTGGTATGTCTCTGGATAGAGATGTGTTGATTCGTGAGCTGGTAGATATGCAGTATACCAGAAATGAAATGGATTTTAAGCGAAGTACATTCAGGGTAAAGGGTGATGTGGTAGATATCATCCCGGCCAATAAAGATGAGGAGGCTATACGAGTTGAGTTCTTCGGAGATGAGATAGATAGCATTTCCGAGTTTGATCCTATGACAGGAGAGATAAAGAGAAAAGTGGAATTCACCTGTATCTTCCCTGCGTCCTACTATGTTATTGCTCAAGATAAAATGGAGAAGGCTCTGCAGGAAATAGATGATGAGCTTAGAGAGAGAATAGCATACTTCAAGGCTCATGATAAACTTCTGGAGGCTCAGAGAATACAGGAGAGAACAGAGCTGGATATGGAAATGCTTAGAGAGACAGGCTTCTGCTCTGGAATTGAGAATTATACCAGAATAATAGCAGGAGGAAAACCGGGAGATCCACCAGATACACTTATGGATTTCTTTGGAGATGATTATCTTCTGATCATAGACGAGTCGCATCAGACATTGCCTCAGGTAAGAGGTATGTTCGGTGGAAATAAAAAGAGGAAGGAAACGCTTATTGAGTTTGGTTTTAGACTTCCTTCAGCTATGGACAATAGACCACTGAATTTTGATGAGTATGAGGCTCATTTGGATAAGGTGCTTTTTGTTTCTGCAACCCCGGGACCTTATGAGGATGAACATGAGGAGGCGAGGGCGGAACAGATCATCAGACCGACCGGACTGCTGGATCCTCCTATAGATGTTCGTCCTGTGGAAGGGCAGGTTGATGACTTATATAGAGAGATAAATGTTGAGGTTTCGAAGGGGAACAAGGTACTTGTTACTACACTCACTAAGAGAATGGCGGAGAATCTGACAGACTATCTCCGTAAATTGGATGTGAAGGTGAAGTATCTTCATAGTGATATTGATACCTTTGAAAGAATGGAGATAGTGAGAGATCTTCGTCTTGGCGTTTTTGATGTTTTAGTTGGAATCAACCTCCTTCGAGAAGGACTTGATATTCCTGAGATAACTTTGGTGGCGATCCTGGATGCTGATAAAGAAGGATTCCTCCGTTCAGAAACTTCGCTTATTCAGACTGTTGGACGAGCAGCCAGAAATGTTGACGGACATGTTATCATGTATGCAGATTCCATAACAGATTCTATGAGGAAGGCGATTGATGAAACCAACCGCCGTCGTGCATTGCAGCAGAAGTATAACGAAGAAAATGGAATCACTCCGCAGACAATCCGAAAGGCTGTTAGAGAGGTTATATCCACAAGTCTTAAGGCGGCTCAGGAGGCTAGAGACGAAGAAAAAGAAAGTAAGCGCGTAGGTAAAGATCCAGACCTTATGAATAAGAAAGAACTGGGTAAGGAGATTGATCGTCTCACTAAGAAGATGAATCAGGCTGCTGCTGAACTGAACTTCGAACTTGCTGCCCTTCTTAGAGATGAGCTTATTGAACTTAAAGTGAAACTGCGAGACTATGATAAATAAATCGCTTTATTTTGAGTCTGCAAAAAATTATTTTATAGGTATTCTATAGGTGTTATATAAATCAAAAATATATTTTGGGAGAAATTATGAGTGAAATAAAATATATTACAGTACAGGGGGCGCGTGAGCATAACCTTCGCGGAGTGGATGTTAAGCTTCCTCGAAATAAATTTATAGTATTTACCGGACTGTCAGGTTCGGGTAAATCATCTCTGGCATTTGATACCATTTATGCAGAGGGGCAGAGAAGATATATGGAGTCCCTGTCTTCCTATGCCAGACAGTTTTTGGGACAGGCTGAAAAACCGGATGTGGATAAAATCGAAGGACTTTCACCTGCGATTTCTATAGATCAGAAATCTACCAACAAGAATCCTAGATCTACAGTTGGAACAGTAACAGAAATCTATGATTACCTTAGACTTCTTTATGCCAGAATTGGTATCCCTCACTGTCCAAACTGTGGCCGCATCATCGAGAGACAGACAGTTGATCAGATGGTTGACAGTGTACTTGAACTGGAAGAAAAGACAAAGTTTCAGGTGCTGGCGCCAGTAGTAAGAGGAAGAAAAGGTACTCATGAGAAACTGCTTCAGCGTGCAAAGAAAAATGGTTTCGTAAGAGTTGTGATAGATGGCAATCAATATACTCTCGATGAAGAGATTACTCTTGAAAAAAATATTAAGCATAATATAGACATCATAGTAGATAGACTTGTGATGAAGGAGGGTATTGAAAAGCGTCTTGCTGATTCTATTGAAGTGGCACTTAAACAGGCTGAGGGTATTGTGAAGATTGAAGTTATTGATGGAGAAACCTATACATACTCAGACAGCTTTTCCTGCCCATATTGTAATGTGTCTATTGATGAGATTGAGCCAAGATCATTTTCGTTCAATAATCCATTTGGCGCCTGTCCTGCATGTACAGGTATTGGTTGGGAGCAGAAACTGGATCCTGATTTGATGATTCCGGATAAATCCCGTACTTTGAATGAGGGGGCTATAGCTGTATCCGGCTGGGCGTCCAGTGGTGATGCGAAGTCATTTACCCATTCGCTTCTTGTGGCACTTTCTGAAACCTATGGATTCTCTATGGATGTGCCTTACCGGGATCTTCCTGATGAGGCGAAGGATGTGATCATGAACGGTACTCGTGGCAGAAGGATTACCATTCATTACAACAGTCAGAGAAGTAGAAAAAATACCTTTACTCATCCATTTGAAGGACTGATCGCAAATGTGGAAGAGAGATATAGATATACTAGTTCAGAGGAAATGAAATCTGACTACGAGTCTTATATGACATTTACCCCTTGTGCTGTATGTGGTGGAAAGAGGCTGAAGCCATCTTCACTGGCGGTTACCGTTGGAGATAAGAATATTTATGAGATGACAGAGATGCCGATTGATGAATTGGCAGAATTTGTAAGTAATCTTGAACTTACTAAGAGACAGGAAATGATAGGTAAAGACATCCTGAAAGAGATTAGAGCAAGACTTAATTTCATGGTGGATGTGGGGCTTAATTACCTGAATCTTAGCCGTGCTACTGCATCTCTTTCCGGTGGAGAGGCACAGAGAATAAGACTGGCAACTCAGATTGGTTCTGGACTTGTGGGGGTAACTTATATTCTGGATGAGCCATCTATTGGTCTTCATCAGAGGGACAATGATAAGCTGATCGCTTCTCTAAAGAGACTGCAGGAATTGGGGAATACACTTATCGTAGTTGAGCATGACGAGGATACTATGAGAGCTGCGGATTACATCGTGGACATCGGGCCTGGAGCAGGGATTCATGGTGGTGAGATAGTGGCTGAAGGAACTGTGGAAGACATTATTAAATGTAAAGAGTCCATTACAGGTCAGTATCTAAGTGGAAGAGAGATAATTCCTGTTCCGGCAGAAAGAAGAAAACCTGCTGGTTGGCTGGAGATAAAGGGCGCAAGAGAGAATAATCTAAAGAATGTTGATGTTAAGATACCTGTGGGTATTATGACGGTTGTAACTGGTGTGTCTGGTTCAGGAAAGAGCTCGCTTATAAATGAGGTTCTTAAAAAGAGACTTCTACGAGATCTTAATAGAGCAAGGATTAAGCCTGGAAAGCATGATGATATTTTAGGGATGGATGTGCTTGATAAGATTATAGATATCGATCAGTCGCCGATAGGAAGAACACCTCGTTCAAATCCTGCAACTTATACAGGGGTATTTGATCTTATTAGATCCCTCTTTGCAGAAACAAAGGACGCAAAAACCATGGGATATACCAAGGGAAGATTCTCCTTCAATGTTTCCGGTGGTAGATGTGAAGCTTGTAAGGGAGACGGTATCAATAAGATTGAAATGCATTTCCTTCCTGATATTTATGTGCCTTGTGAGGTTTGTGAGGGTAAGAGATATAACCGCGAAACTCTTGAGGTGAAATATAAGGGTAAGAATATATTTGAGGTGCTGGATATGTCTGTGGATGAAGCATGTGACTTCTTTGAAGCGGTACCTTCTATATATAGGAAGATTAAAACTCTTCAGGATGTTGGACTAGGATATATTAAATTGGGTCAGCCTTCAACTACACTGTCAGGAGGCGAGGCACAGAGAATTAAACTGGCCACAGAACTTTCAAAGCGTAGTACTGGAAATACCATTTACATTCTGGATGAACCAACTACAGGACTTCATTTCGATGATGTGAAGAAGCTGCTTCAGATTCTTCAGAAGTTTGCAGATGGAGGAAATACAGTTGTAGTTATCGAGCATAACATGGATGTTATCAAGCAGGCAGACTACATAATCGATATGGGACCAGAAGGTGGAAATGGTGGTGGTACAGTTGTAGCCCAGGGAACACCAGAAGAGATTGCAAAGAAAAAGGATTCATATACAGGAAAGTATTTAAAGAAATATTTATAAGAAATATAAAAAATAATAAAATCTAGAACAGCGCTGGAGATTTTTTGAGAAAAAAGTCTCTGGCGCTTTTTTTTGAAAAATTGCCCATGACAAAAAATGGGCAAAAAATTTGAGATATCACAAAATATGACTTATTACATACTCCGCAGTATTGTTAAAATTGCACAAAATTATATGTAATATTTGTTAAAAATAAATCCGTTCCGTTTACGGAGACGGAATATTATGGTAACATTTTATCCTAATGATGTTTTTATATACTTAGAGAGAGTGAAAAATAATCATAGGGGAGAGAAAAATGAAGAATAAGGCAAAGAAGGGACTGGCTCTACTTCTTAGTATTGTTATGGTCCTGTCCGGGCTTGGTGGTCTATCGCTACCAGTGCGTGCTGAAGGTGAAGGTTCGGTTGTTGCGGCAACCAGTACTGATGCGTCTCAGCAACAAGAATCTACAGGCGAGGTGTCTGGAGAAATACCTGAGGATAAAGGAGATAATTCAGGGCAAGGTCCACAGGAGGATCATGTTATTAATTATTTCCCTGAGGATGGTTCTGTAAGGCGTGATAAAACCAATGCGGAAGCATTTGGAAATGAGTATGATGTTGAGATGTATGAGGAGCCACAAGCTGCTTATATGCCTGCTGAAACATCGACTAAAAATATTTTAGATGGTTATACAGAGTTTACTTCTGATCAGCTTAATTCTCATAAGATTATTGTTGATGGAGCGGAAGTAAGTAGTGGTGCCACAATAGACCCGGCGGTTAACTTCAGACTTGAGTTAGAGTTTGAATTATCTATTACTGAAATGGCTACTGGAGGACTTAATTACTACTTCGTACTACCAGACCATATCTCTATTGGAAATCAAGGATCTGCTTCTGATCCAATTACCCTTTATAATTCAAATATGGTTGCTATTGGTACATACTTTATTCAGGATGATGTTATGTATGTATCCTTCCCGGGTTACTATGATAGAGTAGTAGCTTATTTTGATATGGAAGGTTCCTGGAGTGATTCTTCAGGCGTGACTCAGATTCGTGTACCTTGGTCAGATCGTACAGATATATATAATATTGATCTTTGTGACCTTTCTATTCAGAAGACACAGTCTGGATATATTACTCAGCCAGACGGTAGTTTAAAAACTTCATTTTCAATTAAGACAAGTCCAAAAAGTCAGGATGCAACTATAACTGATATTACATTTACTGATACATTTTCTCATAGTTCTCATTTAAATATTATTCAGGACTCCTATGAGAATCCTGATGGCCCTGCTGGCGAAAAGTATGCAGTAAAGGTTTCACATTATAATGCCAATAAGACTCTTAAGGAAGTAAAGTATTATAAGCTTGCAGATATTGGTAATGGTGATAAGTTTGATATTTCAGGAATAGATATTGAAAGTGGTGGTTACTTTATAGTTGAGTATGAAGCAAATGTACCACTTGAGGAACGCATTAAGATAGATGCTGCAAATGGAACTGACAGCTATAAGAATACTGCTAAATCTTCATATGAATATACAGATTCTGCCACAGGTCAGCCTGTAACTCTTTCAGCTTCAGCGGAAGTAAAGTCGGAGTACGATGGAAGCGATACCTGGATTATGAAGAATGCTTCCGATGAAACAAAAACAAAGAATGTGAGCGGAACAGAGAAGGTTGTTGTTCCTTATGTAATTAATGTTAATAAGAGAAGGGCTTATAGCCTTGGTGGTTCTGCTGTTAAGGATGAGATTACAGACTTTGTTGGAGGTTCTGTTGTATATGATACAACATCAACAGCCACAACATATGTTGAAAGGATTACAAAAGATACTCCATCTGGAGAAAATATAACACAGTATTGGGTACTCCTTGATTCAGCTACATTTGCATCTTTGAAGGGACTCTGCTCAGCATCAAGCGATACAGCACTTCAAAATATTAGAAAAGATGCTGGTCTTTCAAGTGCATTGGTAAATGCAGTAAATGCGGCATATGGTACAAGTTACACATCTTTTGATGATGATCTTGCGCTTAAATATGTATTCACAGATAACGAGAGTAATGACTTTGTTTGGATAATGCCAGACGATACTACTCCAACTTCTTATACAATTCATTATGATACTATAGTGGATCAGACAGTTGGCTCATTTAAGAATGGTGCTTCTCTTTGGTTTACTGATTACGAAGGCGTTCCTTCAGGTCCTGGAGCTGGTTGGACAAGACCTATAAAGAAGGTTATGAATTCCACTAAGACCAACTATGGAGTTTATATCGGATCTGATGGAAATTATTATGTGGATTATAAGATTACAGTTGGTGTTGAAGCCGGAAGTGCTGGCTTTGAAGACATTGCGGTAAGAGATTTATTCCCATATCATACAGTAACTTTGGATGATGGTAAGGAATATGAAGTATTTGACTGGCTTGCTGGTTTTGATGCAGATGATGTTGATATTTCCAATATGACATCAATGGATAATGTTAATCTTGTTTCAAATGCTATTAAGATATCCAGTACCAGCACAGAGCAGTCTGTACAGGATGTGGTTGATAATGCCTGGGCCGGTTACTTTTACGAGGTAAATGGTGATACCAGTGTAGAATCATTTGTAAGAAAAGACTATTACCCATGGAGTAGTAGAACTTTTGAAGCCGGTGATTCTTTATGGAGTGGTAAGCCAAAGGGCGGAATTTATTATGGTTCAGCTACTTCTGCCGGACAGTTTGTTGTTAAGAATGATATGTACCACCCAAATGGAAAGCTTAAGTTTAAAAAGGGTTCCACATATACTCCGGGTGCTATGATCATTTGGTTGGATGATATTCCTGGTTCAGAGATAGGCTATGATATTGATATTGAATTTACAATGCAGGTCAATCCTGAGCTGATCGAAAAGATGCCGGAGATTCTTCAGAATTCAGGCGAAGAGTATATCGTTAATACTAATTCCGCTGAAACATGGACTTCTTTCCGTAGTAATTCTTATGCTGGAAATGCAGTTAACTTTAGATTTACTGGAAGAATGCAGACCATGTCATCTCCATATTGGATCGGTATTAAGAATAACAGTCCTGGACTTAATAAGACTGTTGTTGGACCAGATTCAAATAATGAATATGTAAAATATAATATTGTGGCTGATCCAAATAAGGATATTGCTGCAGTAAATCAGAAATATGAACTGTCGGATGTTTTGAATCTGTCAGGAATGAAATATAAAGACGATTCATTTACTATCTATGATGAATCAGATAATGTTGTATGGTCCAACGCTGGAAAGAGTGTGGCTGCAAAGTACTCTAGAGCTACTTCGAAGGTTTCCTTCAATGTAACAGCTTCGGACAATACATCTAATGGATTCAGTTTTACATTTGATAATACAAATGGCGATTTTACTGATGCAAGTGGCATGTTTATGAAACTTCGAATTGAGTATGAAGTAGAGATGGAAGGATTTACTACTGATACTACAATTCAGAATACAGCTGGTCTTTTCGAGCTTACAACAGATGATCAGACTGGAGAGGTGAAGAAGACTAGTCTTGGTGAAGCAACAGTTGAATATGCTATAGATAAAGCTATAGATAAGCATTTGGATGAAACAGCAGATAATGCAAATCAGTATACAGCAAAGTATTATATTGATGTTAATCCAAAGTCAGAAAATGCAAAGAAAATCGTAACAGTAAATGCTGGTACTGATAATGAAACAACAACAACGGAAGATTACAAAGTAGGAGATACCATAAATGTTACTGACCAGTTGTCTTCCAATCAGACACTTATACCTGACAGCTTAAAAGTATATAAATACAAAGGTGATAATTTTGTAAATGCGGTAGAGCTAACTAATGAAGAATATCAGCATAGTATAGATCCGGATACAAATGAACTTAAGCTGGCTATCCTTATAAAGGATTTATCATATAAATATCGTATTGTTTATTCTTCCAGAATAGATGGAGCATCAAATACATTAGTTACATATTCGAATGTGGCTAAAATGGATGACTGTACTGCTAAAGAGGACAAGATCCTTGATAAGACTCTAAAGTATGAGTATAGCGAAGGATCTAATGCTTATGTATATCAGATAGACCTTCATAAGTTTGATAAATATGCAGTAAGTAATTCTCTTGAGGCAACATTTGACTTATATAAGCTTGTAAGTGGTAACTGGCAGTTAGTAACAACCGGTGATCCAAACTATGAGAAGATTAAAACAGATAGTAATGGCGTTGCTTCTATTGCAAATTCAGTAGTTAATACTCAGCCTATCTTAAAGGTTGAAAATGAAACTTACTACAAGTTGGTAGAGGTTGAAAATACTGACGGATATGTTCTGGATGCTACACCAATCTACTACTATGTTTCAGAGCTGGGAACTTATCCGGATGATAGTTCAGTTCCAGCGCAGGTTCCAGTTGATTCCTATAAACTGATCAAGCTTAAGAATAAGCTGGATGATACTCAGAGCATTCCTGTTATAGAGATATCCAACCAGAAGTTTGGCTTAGATATTCATAAGACAGATAAGGCTACAGATTCTCTTCTTACAGGGGCAGAATTTACGCTTTACTCAGACTCTGCATGTACAAAGGTGCTTGCCAGTGCGAAGGATGAGCTTTCTACTTCTGCCGATGGTACAGCAACTTATGATAATGTATTAGACGGAAATATTTTATTTAGAAATATAGAGCTTCCTACCAATGTTACTACTCTTTATATGAAGGAGACTGTAGTTCCAGAGGGATACAAGAATACAAAGGAAGTTTACACACTTACACTGGATAAGGGTAGAGTTGTATCTGCCACAGGTTCTGTTAGTGGAGATCTTGTAATAGATGATACAGGAAGATTATCTGCTGTTAAAGTTCCAAATGAATTTAAGAGTGGAAGACTTGAAATCAGTAAGCAGGTTACAAATGCGGATGATAATCATGATGATAAGTCCTTCTCATTTGCGGCGCTTATCACAGATTCTACTGGTAAACTGGTAACCAGAAAGCTTATATTCACAAAGACAGAAGCTAATGGAACAGTTACAACAGGAACATATTCAAATGGTACAGTATTCTATCTGAAACATGATGAGAAGATGGAAATCTCCAACATTCCAACAGACTCAACCTATAAGGTTACAGAGGTTAAAGATAATGATTATCTAACCTCTTGCGAAGTTGTTGATATGGTTGGAAATGATGCAAAGACAAGAACTGAGGAAAATTCATTTACAGGAACAATTGATGAATCAGGTAAGGATGTACTGAATTTTGAGAACTCGGCAAATGTTAGTCTTCAGATTCTAAAGAATGCAGTATCAGATACAGGAGAAACAATCCTTAAACCAGATGGTATGACTTTCCGAGTTAAACTGAATAGTCAGATTCTGGCAACTGTTGTATATAATTCTGTTGTTGATAAATATAGACTGGATTCTCAGGCATATTCAGATATTAGAATTGAAAATGTAACTGGTGGATTTAAACTGCACGGACTGCATTATTCCAGTGACCGTTATACAGTTGAAGAGACAAATGCAAATGTACCAGGAAAGGCTTATATCTTAACAGCAAATAATGGTGCTTATATAACAAATAATAACTCTTTCAATTTTTATGCTACTTCTACAACATATGGTGGCAGCCCTGTAGATAATGATATTGAGTTTGAACTTATAAATACATATACAGATAATTATGTTGAAGTAAATCTCGAAACTGCCAAGGAATATTTTGAGGCATCAGGTGCTGATAGTGATGGCGATGGGGATGGCGATAATAAGGTTAGAAAGACAGTAAATCCTGGAGACTTTACATTTAACCTTATAAGTATTCCATATCAAAGTGCTACATCTTCACAGCGTACACTGGTTGAAACAAAGTCTACAGATAATGATGAGAAGGTAAAATTCTCAACTCAGAAGATTGTTAAGGAAGGAACTTCATACTTCATTATAGAAGAGGTTAGACCGGATAGCGCGGCATATAATAGCTCTAGAAAGGGATATGTTGCTGATGGAATCAAATATGATACCAATAGCATCTATGTTACTGTAAAGACTTCGAAGGATGGTTCGAATCAGCTTCAGATAGATAGCATAGAGTATAGTAAAAATGGAGTATCATCTGCTGATCCTGTGGCTATGGTAAATGTTTATGAAGCTAAAGGAAGTGCAACTGTTGGAGGAAAGAAAAAGTATAACAGACAGATTCCTGCCAACACATTTAGCCTTACAATGAAGGAGTATACCGATAATACTTATAGTACAGCTATTGCTGGCAAAGAGTGGACTAAGGATATAAGTGGTTCCTCATATGGAACAAATGAATCTTCATACAACTTTAGTAAAATAGATTATGAGATCAGTGATGTTGGAAAACATTACTATCAGATAACAGAGAACACTCCTGAAGGAGTAAATGGAAATAACAAGACTAAGGATGGCATTACATATGATACTGATCCAAAGAATATTGTTGTTGATGTAACAGATAATGGTGATGGAACTCTTTCTGCAGAAGTGACAGATGACCAGGGACGCACTGGTACAGAAGCTTCAGTAGATATTATTAATGAGTATGATGCAGTAGGTAATATAACATTTGGCGGTAAAAAGACTTTAAATAATCATACTATTGGGGAAGATCAGTTCGAGTATACTGTAACTGAGTACTCAGATAGTAGAAGACAGGGCGTAAAACAGGATGCCAGTGGACAGCCGATTGTTTATACATGCGGTGTTAATGCTGCAAGTACTATGACAGTTGATCCACTTGACCCTGAAAAGGCCAGTGCAACAGCTGCAATTAAGTTCCCAACTCTGACATATCATTATAGTGATATAGGAACACATTATTATAGAGTTAAGGAAGTTATTCCAAGAGGGGTAGATTCAAGTTATAAGTTAAATGGATATACATATGATCCTACAGTATATGATGTAAATGTGACCGTTTCTGATAAGGGTAACGGACAGCTGTCAGTATCAGCAAATTTAGATTCGGATAATTTTAACTTTATCAACCTTTATTCAGCTACAGGAAGTGTTTCATTTACAGGAACTAAAACTCTTGTGGGAAGAACTCTTGCTGATAATGAATTTAGTATAGTGGCTGAAAGAACTGTAAAAGATAGAAGCGGAAATGTGTCAGCTGCTCAGACGATTCCTATTGGTGTAGTTCATGCAAATGGTGAGATTACTTATCTTACTCAGAACTATACAGAAGCGGATATAGGAAAAGAATTTACTTATGAGATTCATGAGCTTATTCCAACTCAGAATCCGGTACCTTCTGTTACTTACGATACAAGCAGCTATACTGCAGTAGTAAAAGTAGCTGAGGGCTCTAATGGACAGTTGGACATCACTAAGACTGTTACTGGTAAGGATGGAAAGGCTGCAAATACTATAGACTTTATAAACTTATATTCAGCAACAGGTTCAGTTACATTTGAGGCTAGTAAACAGCTTTTAGGTAGAGATATATCAGACAGAACTACTAAGACATTTATCTTTGATATATTTGAGAAGGATAAAGATGGTAAGCTGGGAACCACTCCGATTTCAACAGGTTCAAATGATGCTACTGGAAAGGTTGTATTTACACCAATTGACTTCTCGGTAACTGGTTCAGCAACAGGTGTTGATTCAAATCTTGGAATTCATAACTATGTACTTAAAGAAAGAATTCCAAGTGGAGCGGATGCTTCAAATTATTATGAAGGATATACATATGATGATACTGAGATAGAATTATCTATCGAAGCTAAGGATCATGGAGATGGAAGTATAGACTTCGCAGTTACTGGAGCAAGTGCTTCAGGTACAGGGCTTACATATACAGTAGATACAAATAGAGCTGCAACATTTATAAATGAATATGAAGCTACGGGAAGTCTTGATCTTTCTGGAACTAAGACACTTAATGGAAGAACTCTTGATGATGGCGAATTCTCCTTCAAGGCTGTTGAGAGTAAATATGATTATAATAGCAATTCATTTGTAGAAACTGGAAGAGTGTTTAACGGAAAGAGTGATATTAACGGTGATATTACCTTTGATACCATCCAGTATGTTAAGAATAGTACTCAGGATGATCTTGGCTTATATCAGTATGTGGCTTCAGAGGTTATTCCGGATGAGGCAAGCAGGCGTGGCGGAGTGACTTACGATGCAGCCCAGATTACTCTTACTGCAATGGTTGATGATAGTTTAGGAAATGGACAGCTTTCTATTACTACTTCAGAACAGACTGATATTTTTGACTTCATAAACCTTTATGAGGCAAAAGGACAGCTGGAGATATCTGCAAAGAAGAGTGCGATTACCGATGATGATGTGGCTTATGATGATAAAACTACAGCGGGTGAAGCAGTAGGAAATGAGTTTACCGTTGAGGTTTATGAGATAGCAGATGATGGTTCTGAGACACTTGTTCAGGATGGCAAGGTTAAGGTCGGTGAAACCGCCACACTTCCTGCTATAGAATATGATCTGAATTCAGTCGGAATTCATCATTATAGAGTTGCTGAGAAGGATGATAAGCGTCCAGGATATACATATGATGATAAGGAATATTTCATTACTACAAAGGTTGAAGATGGCCGTGATGGAATACTTATCGTAAGCCTTCAGGAAGGTAATGTTCAGGATGTAACTAATGGAACAACATTTAAAGATGGAAATGCTACCTTCGATGTAGACTATATCAATCTATATGGTGCAATCGGACAGGTGGAACTTTCGGTTGATAAGAAGGTTCTGAATATTAATGATTCAGTTATTAAGACTGAGATGAAAGCGGATATGTTTACATTTAAGCTTTCTGAATATAATCCGGCAACTGGAATGTTTGTTGATATAGAAACTGTAAAGAGCAATAAAGATGGCAAGGCTGTATTTAATAGTATTAAGTATACTATGAGAAATGTTGGAACTCATATTTATAAGATTGAGGAAGACAAGAGCAGCCAGATAAGCAACATCCTTTATACAGCTCAGCCTATATATGCAGTTGTTCAGGTAAGCAATAATGGTGATGGAACACTGATGTCAACCATCAACTACACAAGAGAGTCTGAGATAAGAAGACTTGATAGTGGAAGTTATATTACCCTTGCAAAGGCTGAAATGGATAATACCATGACTAAGATTGGTATACTTAAAACGGCTGAGAAGGGCGGTCCATTAGTAGGAGCTAAGCTTGCAATTTTGGATGATAAGGGCAATACAGTATTCGAGTTTGCTTCAACAGATAAAGAAGTTGTTCTTTATGGACTTAATAGAAATACTGTATATACATTACATGAGAAGGAAGCTCCAGAAGGCTATGAGCTTGCAGGAGATATTAAGTTCAAGCTGGATAATGATGGAAATGTACAGCTTATTGGAAGTGATGGTTCCACAACAGCTGTAAAGAATGTAACCATGTTAGATAAGGAGAAGAAGGAAGCTCCAAATACTCCAAATGTAACTACTGGTAAAGATTCTCATGACACAGCTACAGGTTCAGCAAAGACTGGCGATACAGTATGCATGTTACTGATGGTGGTTCTTATGACCCTGTCACTTGCAGGAATAGTATTTGTTGGACTTAAGAAAAAAAGATTCTTAGATAAATAATTATACACTTAAAATGTACGAGATCATTTGTTCTAAAAACTTGGGACAGATGGTCTCGTATATTTTTTTTGGAACATTTTATTTTATGCTCTTATTTTTTGATGCGATGCTTGAATTTGCACGAAACTGCTTATATAATCGAAATATCAGCATATTAAATGCTTGAAAGTGATGTTTTTTGAATGGGGAGGAGAAAAGTGGTTTATACTGTAACATTTAACCCTTCACTGGATTATATAGTGGATGTGGATGACTTTAAGCTGGGAGTAACCAATAGGACAACATCGGAACTAACACTGCCTGGAGGTAAAGGCATAAATGTTTCTATTGTTTTGAATAATCTTGGCATTAAGAATTCTGCTATCTATTACTCTGCAGGTTTTATTGGTGAAGAGATAACTAAAAGAGTTCAGGAGAGCGGTATCAGGTCGGAAGAAATAAGAATAAGTGAAGGCTGCTCCCGAATAAATGTAAAGCTGAAATCTATTGAGGGCACAGAGATAAATGGTATGGGGCCGGTGGTCTCAGAAAAAGATATAGAAAAACTATATGAGAAGCTGGATAACCTGAAGGAAGGTGATACTCTGGTTTTGGCTGGCAGTATACCTTCAAGTATGCCTGAAACTATGTATAGCGACATAATGGAAAGGCTTCAGGGAAAAGGCATCAGGATAGTTGTGGATGCAACCAAAAAGCTTCTTATGAATGTTCTGAAGTTTAAACCATTTCTCATTAAGCCAAATAATTATGAGCTGGGGGAATTGTTTGGAGTTGACCTTGAAACCAGAGAAAGCGTTGTGCCGTATGCGAAGAAACTGATAGAGCTGGGAGCGGAAAATGTTATCGTGTCTCTTGCTGGAGATGGCGCGGTATTTGTAAGCTCTAACGGAGAAGAGTATATAAGGGAGGCTCCAAAAGGTGAATTGATAAATGGTGTCGGAGCAGGTGATTCCATGGTGGCTGGATTTATTGCCGGATATCTAAAGCCGGAGGATATAGTAAAGCCGGAGAATGATTCTTCGGACAGCAGATTATATCATGCGTTTAAACTGGGACTTTGTACAGGTTCGGCAAGCGCATATTCGGAATTTCTTGCAACGAAGGTGGAAGTAGAAAAGCTATATAATTCATTTGCTTAAATGACTGGCAGTGTATTGAGATGATAGACTGGCTATATAAATGTATGAAAAGGGGGATATAATGCAGGACGAATTGAAAAAAGAGAATGGTGAAGGAGAGATTGTTAACCTTGAAAAAAATGCGGATGCAGAAACTGAGGAGAAGAAAATAGCCGAAGGAATAAGTAAGGCTGATGAGTTTCTGGCTGATGCGAAAGAAGAAACTTTGGAAAAGTCTGAAGAGACTGCAGAAGAAGCTAAGGAAACTACAGAAGAGAGTAAAGCGGCTGAAAATCAAGCTGAATCAGGGGCTGAAAATCAAGCTGAAGAGTCTAAAGAAGAATTAAAAGAAACTTCGCAAGAAACTTCAAAAGAGACGGAAAAAGCGGCTGAAGAAACTAAGGATGCTCCTCAAGAAAAAGTCGTAAAACCGGCTGAGCCTGTGAAGAAAAACGGGGTGGTTCAGAAGATTTATTCTTGGCTGAATTGTGGCATGTCTCATATTCTTCCATTTGTGATTGGTGGTGGCATTCTTATAGCCTTAGCTTTTATCATAGATACCGTTTCTGGATACAGTTCGGTGGGAGAAAACGGATTTGGAAGTGTGACACCTTTGGCGGCCATACTGAAATATTTGGGCGAACTGACGATGGGAATGGTGATACCTGTTCTTGCAGGGTATATTGCTAAAGCTATTGCTGGAAAATCGGGACTTGCGATTGGTTTTATAGGTGGTGTGATTGCTTCTTTAGGAAATGCGTCTCTGGCCGGTTATTCATTTGTTGAAGGCGTATTTGTAGATGGAAAGGCTTTAGATGGCTTTAGTGATGTACTTTCAAAATGGGCTTTCGAACAGCCTTATGGTGGGTATACCGGATCAGGGGTTATTGGCGGAATTGTGGCAGGTTTTCTTGCGGGATTTATAGCGCTAGGACTTCAGAAAATGTGCGAAGATATGCCTGACTCAGCAGAAGCTATAAAAACTACGATTATCTATCCGATTGTTGGAAGCCTTTTAGTAGGCTTAACTATGTGCTTTATTTTTAATCCTGTTATTGGCCTTATAAATGGTGGATTGTTAAGTATGTTGACAAACCTATCAGATTCTGGAATGGTTGCGTTTCTTGGACTTATACTTGGGGCTATGATAGCCGTAGATCTAGATGGCCCATTTAATAAAGCTGCATATGCCTTCGGCATTAGAATGCTGACGGTGGCGTCGGTATATGGTGCAGGGGGAGTGGATACAAATGATTCCACTGTTCAAGCCTTCTACATTGCTATGGCAGCAATAATGGTTGGATCTATGGTTCCTCCGGTTGGTGTTGCGTTGGCATCATTGATATTTTCAAAGAAATTCACAAAGGAAGAAAGATGTTCTGCAATTCCTAACATCCTAATGGGTATTTCGGGAATTACAGAGGGTGCGGCTCCAATAGCTATAGCAGATCCTCTTAGAGTGATTCCTTGTACCATGGTGGGAGCAGGCGTTGCTGGATTTTTAGTGGCGCAGTTTAAGTGTACTCTGACGGTGCCATTTGGCGGACTTTTTGTAGTAAATTTAGCTGGAAAGCCAATAGTGTTTATTGTGGCTTGGCTGGTTGGCTCAGCTGTTACCTGTGTAATGTTGGGACTCCTCAAGAAAAATCAATTAGAAAAATATGAAAAATATGAAAATTAAGAAAAATAAAAAAATATAAAAATAAAAAAACAAAGAAATTAGGTGAACGAAATGCTTACAGAGGAAAGAAAAACTCAAATAGTTGATATAGTAAATGATAAGAAGACCGTTACTGTTCAGGAGCTGTCAAAGCAGTTTGGAGTTTCGGAATCGACTATAAGAAGAGATATTCAGGCTCTCAGTCGAGAGGGAAGGCTGGTTAAGGTTCACGGTGGGGCAGTGAAACTGGATAAGACATATTCTACTGTGGAAATGTCAATGCTCGCTAAAGAATCGGTAAATCAGGAGGAGAAGCTAAGAATAGCTGAATATGCAGCGTCCCTTATAATGCCGGGAGATTGTGTGTTCATTGATTCAGGATCTACCACACAGTATATGGTTGCGTTTATTACCGAGAGAAAGGCTACTTATGTGACCAATGCGGTTTCTCATGCGAAAGACCTGGTGCGAAAGGGATTTAAGGTCCTTTTAATCGGCGGAGAACTTAAGGAAAATACTGAGGCTATCGTGGGGGCGGATGCAATTCTCCACATTCAGAAGTATCATTTTACAAAGGGGTTCTTTGGTACTAATGGAGTGAATGTGAAGCTGGGCTATACTACCCCGGATGTAAGGGAAGCGCTTATCAAGAGAGTGGCTATCGAAAATACTCAGATGGGGGAAAGGTACATTCTTGCAGATCATGACAAGTTTGGCCTGTCGTCAGCGGTTACATTTTCAGATTTTGGCGGTACATTTATAATCACAGATAAGTATCCTGGAGAACAGTACAGCAGTATTGTGGATATGAAGATTGTGTAAAATTCTTAACCGAATATTCTTAAGTGGGTGTCAAAAGGTACTTTTGACACCCACATCATAATATAAAAAAATAATCGTAAAAAGAATAATATGAAAGAAAAAGTTTATCTTTATAAAATTGATAAAGAAATAATGCTTCGGGAGGAGTCTAAAATATTTGGACTTCTCCCTGAATGGCGTAAGGAAAAGGCACAGAAGATAAAACCGCAGGATTCAAGGCTCCAAAGTATTGCGGCAGGCAGGCTTCTTGATATTGCAATTTCCAGATACCTGAATATAGATATAAGTGAAGTAAAATGGGACTTTAGGGAGCTATATCCAGAAGAAAATCTAAAAACGAATCCTGCAAACGAAACTGTCATAAATTTTTATGTGCATGATAAACTAAATAAAAATAATAATAAAATATATTATAACATTTCTCATTCTGGAGATTATGTGGCAGTTGTTATAGGAGAAACGCCGGTAGGAATCGATGTGGAGAATAAGGATGACAAGGATTTCAAAGTAACAAAGAGGTTTTTTGCTCCTGATGAAGTGGAATATATTACTAAGAACTTAGGCAATTTGAATATAAATCAATACAGATTTAGGGATGTGTGGACCGTGAAGGAAGCTTTTCTTAAGTGTGTAGGAACCGGGATAAATACATCTCTGGGAAGCTTTGAGGGAAGTAGGACAAAGTGCTATGAAGAGGGCTCCAAAACCAGTGAAGGAGTGATAGTTTCTGTGAAGGATGGGGACCGAAATGGGTATGATTTACAGGGGAAAGAATATCATTTTGTCACCCTTCGACTTGATGATGGAGACTATAGTTTGACCATATGTGCAGAGAATCCTAAGTTAATACTTGACATTGAGCGGGTGGAAGTGTTATTATAACACACGCTGTACATTTAAATGCGTTCTTAGCTCAGCTGGATAGAGCGTCTGGCTACGGACCAGAAGGTCGGGG
>CAMNGU010000014.1 GCA_946538525.1 uncultured Lachnospiraceae bacterium | reverse complement strand
TTCACCGAACTGTTTTTAGCAAATTCCATGTTTCAGCGTGTCATAAGGTCAACATACTTTTCCTGCAAGCAGGAACGCATTTTGACTTTTGACACTTATGTCATTATATTCTGCTTATAAAAATATAAATCAATCTCGCTTATAGTCTTTTTAATTCAACTTCGTAAGCAGCCCCTGAATCATCTCCGGAAAATGTCATCAGCATATAGCTTTTTTCTTTTCCCCCACGAGGAAGAGAAATACTTCCAGGATTAAGTATACGAACTTTATCACTTTCTCCCTCATTAAAGGTTTCATCAAAAGGAACATGGGTATGACCATACATTGCTATATCGCATCCATTTTCAAGTGCCGTGTACATGAGATTCATAAGACTCATATTCACTCCCTGAATGTGACCATGACTGCAGAAGAATTTATGACCATTTAGACTGAATACAGAGCTTTTTTTCAAACCCTTTTGGTCTCCATATCTGTCACAATTTCCCTGGATAAACACCGCCGGTACCGGAAGCGATATTCTATCTTCATCCGGCACTTTCTTATTATGTTTCTCCGCATTCTCATCCAGCCATCTCCGAACCTTTTCTGTTTCATCTTCAATATCCCCAAGATGAATCAACATATCCGGGCGTTCTCTTTCTATAGCCGTTTTTATATTCTGACTCTTTCCATGAGAATCACTTACAATTAGAACTCTTCTTATCATATATACATCTCATTTATATATATTCTTTATTCAGATGCTTCCATCTTCTTTAAAAGCTCAGCCATCTTTCTCAAAGCCTTGCCTCTATGACTAATGGCATTCTTTTCTTCCGGAGTAATCTCCGCTGAAGTCTTGCCATACTCAGGAAGGTAGAATATTGGATCGTATCCAAAACCATTTGCACCAGCTATCTCGTAACCGATTCGTCCTTCCATATTGCACTTTACCACCAGTTCCTCTCCATTTGGAAATACGGCAGCGCAGGCACAAACGAACCTTGCTGTTCTCTCCTCATCAGGAACACCCTGCAGCTTATCTATAATAGCCTGGTTTTTAATATCGTAAGAAGTATCATATCCCATCCATCTGGCAGAATAGATTCCCGGTTCCTTATTCATTGCATCAACCTCAAGGCCGGAATCATCAGCCATTGCAAGACATCCACTGGCCTCACATACAGCCTTAGCCTTGATAAGAGCATTCTCTTCAAATGTTTTTCCATCCTCTACTATATCTATATCTATTCCAGCTTCCTTCATAGTAACGATCTCATAACCAAGGTCGCCAAGAACAGCCTTTATCTCCTTAAGCTTTCCAGGATTTCCTGTAGCGAAAATAAGCTTCTTCTTATCACTCATTTTAATATCTCCGTTTTATATTTTATTTCTCAGTTTTTAACTTATTATTTATCTATCATCTGTAAATGCTTTTAGGCACACATTTGCATTTGACTCCTCAGCGCTGTACCACACTTCACCATATAGGCTGATATAACCTTCACCATCTGTCAGGTCAAGGTTCTGGGTACGCTCACCTCCATCACACTCTATAGCAATAGGGCGCTGACTACCTGGAGTTTCAACACTCACTATAATAGCATATTTCTGGCCCTTTTCTAAATTTATTTCCTGAGTCAGATCAACTGTATAATACCCTGCGTATCTTGTCTCCCCTTGTCCAATCTCCTTACGACCACCATTCAGAGATTTTTCATCCTCATAGTTGGTAACAAGAAATACACTGAACTTAGTATTACTTCCAGTAGAATAGAAGGAAACCGCTTTAAGAGTTTCATCCCCTTGAGCCGTATATACATTTGCAAAGTACGCCTTCTCATCGCTGAATCCCATCTGGCCTACCCAACCCAGAATGTCCGTCTGATAAATGTTATCATAATCATCAGTATCATCCAGTTTCGTATAGACAATAGATTTCTCACAAATATTTGTATCCTCGTAAGAAACATAGAAATATCCTTCGTCGCCAAAGGAAGTTCCCCAACTATTCTTACAGATATACGCTCCATCCTTCGAAGGTGGAGTACTGAAATTATCCTTAGAGAAATTATCATCCCATCCCACGATTACCAGATCATGGTTCGGCGCTTCAGAACCTGAATAATAATAACTGCTGGTGTCCGAATTATAATATTCCGATTTATATGCACCATAGGTCATCTCCATATGAATTGAAGTTTCCACCCCTCCATACTTGAAGATGGCATTCTTTATACGGTTGTCATCTTTTCCATCTATTATGATAGCTTCCTTCAAATGCTTCACCGCCGGAAGGTTTGAATTAGTCTCGCCATCACCATAAACATCATCTTCTTCCAACACCGGTCCATTCCAAGATGCAAGATATGCCATACTCATGGTATGCTCTCCACCTTCACTTAGATCCAGTGTAAAACCATTATTCAGTGACATGTGATCCACTGAATAGATATTTTCTTCTGCTGGCATAGAAACAGTTTCCAATGCCGCAAGAGACGCAAACGCCCAACATGTTCCAAAGGTTCCTTGATCCCTCACTGGAGAAACCCTGTCATGTTCTCTCAAATCATACTTGGCAGGAAGGTTCTTCCCACCGTCTGTATTTGTAAAATTCACAGTTCCCTTCACCATATTGTAGGTTACCGAATAGCCCAATTGGCTAAGGTGATCTGATATAGGTATCAGGGATGACTCACCGTTAAGTTCAGAAGGTGAAAATGATATCTCAGTCTCTGCTCTATCAACAACAGTCTTACCATTTCCATAGACAAGAACTGAGCACCCCATAATATCCTCCAGGAAACTATCCTGAACCATAAGCTTGGCTTCATCATCCATTTTAACTTCATAATTAAATTTTCTGATGCTCTTTCCCTCTATCAGGACCTCAATTCCCTGATCTTGCAGATTGTTGATTCTGGTCTGCACCATTTTCTCCAGCGCTTCACTCTTCTGCGGGCTTTCCTTCATTTCAGTAGGAAGTTCCTTCGGCCAACGAAGAAATACCAGTACCCCAAGTCCCAGAACGAGAAGCACGATAATTAGTTTTTTCATCCAACCCCTCTATTTAAAAACTCTTCTCCTATTTCTTTTTAGGTGGTCTTGCACCCATAAATTGATAATAATATGACTTTATCATTCCATTATATATCTTGCGGTTCTTATCCGCTTTTCGTCCAATATATTTCTCCGCCTCCTCATAGGAAGTGATAAGGAACATGGACCAGTTGTCCAGCGCCTTATATCTCTCTCCAATGGTTGTGTAGAGAGCAGGAAGTGCCTCTTTTTCCTCCAGTCTCTCTCCATATGGAGGATTGGTTATGATAAAACCATACGACTTCGGGCTACTCAATTCCCTAACAGGTCTCGCCTGAAAATGAATATAATCCGCAACTCCAGCATCCTCTGCATTCTTCATGGCACATTTTACAATATCGCTGTCCAGATCGTAGCCCTGAATATGCATATCTACATCAGTCTTTTCCAGAGAACGAGCCTCATCATAAGCCTCATACCAGATTTTCTTATCAAGTAATTTTCCCCAGGTACAGGCTGTAAATTCTCTATTAACTCCAGGCGCAATATTGGCACCAATCATGGCAGCTTCAATAGGAAATGTACCACTTCCGCAAAATGGATCTATAAGCAGTCTATCTGCTCTCCAAGGAGTAAGCATAATAAGAGCTGCTGCCAAGGTTTCCGAAATAGGAGCCTTGCCCACCAACTGTCTATATCCTCTCTTATGAAGCGAAGTACCTGTGGTATCCAGTCCCACTGTCACCACATCCTTCTTTATAAAAATACGAACCGGATAATCTTCACCATCCTCGGTGAAACGATTGATATGATATGTATTAGACATGCTTTCAACCATAGCTTTCTTAGCTATGGACTGAATAGAAGTCTCACTGAAAAGCTTAGACTTATTCGTAGTTGCCTTAGTAACCCAGAATCTTCCATCTCTAGGAATTATCCTTGCCCAAGGCACCTTCTTGATTCCCTCATACAGATCATCAAAAGTCTCCGCCCTAAACTGGGCGCATTTGAGAAGTATTCTCTCACTTGTTCTGATATTTATATTAGCCCTGGCAATAGCTGAAGCTGGTCCTGCAAATGTTACTCTGCCGTCTTCTACTTCAACAATATCATAACCAAGGTTCTGAATTTCTTTTTTTAATACTGCCTCAAGGCCAAAGTGGCAAGGGGCGATGAGTTCGAATCTTTCTTCCATTTATTACATTTCCTATATCTCATATTTCTCACGCCCTTCTATAATACCACAAAAGCTCTATTTATTCACTATCTGTTCCACTAATTACAACCTTTCCATCAATAACTTCCACCTTAACTCTTGCAGAAGTGAGCCCTGTCTGCTCTCTAATCTCATCAGATAGTTTCAGACGACCTGCTTTATCCAGCACAGAAAACTCTTCATGCACCACTGACATATCAAAGTTTTCATTACTGAGAGCAGAAATATTTTCCTTATATTTCTCCTTCATAATTCTCTCAGTTGTAACTCGTCCATCAGAAATCATTACTACACGGTCCACCTTATTGGCAAGACTTATATCATGGGTAACGATGATTACGGTTAAGCCCCTTTCACGGTTCAGTTTTCTAAAAAGATTTTGAATCATATCCGAGGTTTTAGAATCCACCGCCCCCGTAGGCTCGTCCGCCAGCAGTATCTCCGGATCACGAATAAGAGCAACAGCTATGGCAACCCTCTGTTGCTCTCCTCCTGAAAGTTCTTTGGGAAATGAGTCTGCTTTATCCAAAAGTCCAACTTCCTCCAGAAGAGCCAGTGCCTTCTGACGTCTTTCCTTCTTAGACATTTTCTCATAGTAAAGCTGCGACTCTATATTCTCCACAGCAGTCATATATGGAAATAGATTCTGCGACGCCTTCTGCCACACAAATCCAATCTTCTTTTTACGGATTTCTTCCAGCTGTTTTGGAGTTAATGTAGAAAGGTCCTGACCATCTATATATATCTTCCCGGCTGATGGCTGTTCCAAAGCTCCGATGATATTAAGGAGGGTAGTCTTTCCACTTCCTGACTTTCCGATAATAGCAATCAGTTCTCCCTGCTCAATCTCCAATTCCAATCCCTGAAGAGCCATAACCTCAACCTCACTGGTTTTATATAGCTTTACCAGACCATCGCATTCCACCACTAACTTTCTTTCAGTTTCCTGCTGAGCAGTATTCACATTTTCCTGTATTAGTTCACTCATAAATTTTTTCTAAACCTTTTGTTATCTATTAGTGTCATGTATATAATCTTTATGTGTACTTATTACTGTATCTGTCCATCTGACATTTCATATACCACATCACCCATCTGCATAAGCCCCGAGTCATGGGTGGTCATTACAATGGATAATCCTTCTGCTTCAATCAGTTTTTTAAAAAGATTCACCACCTTAATTCCCGTTGCTGTATCCAGCGCCCCTGTTGGCTCGTCTGCAAACAGCACATCCGGTCTTGGAGCTATGGCTCTTGCTATGGCAACTCTCTGCTGTTCTCCACCAGACATTTCATCCGGAGTATGCATCATTCTTTCTTCTATTCCCACTAGAGTCATAACCTCTTTTATACGTTCATCTCTATCGCCTTCATACTCTGCCAGGCGAAGAGCAAAATCCACATTTTCATAGGCACTCATTATAGGGAATAGTGCAACCGACTGAAATACAAATCCCATATGGATTCTTCTAAAATCCTCCAGTTCTTCATCACTGAGTTTTCCCAGTTCAGTATCTCCCATGGCGACAAGACCATCAGTTGGTTTATCCAGATAACTAAACATATTAAGAAGAGTGGTTTTTCCTGATCCACTTCGCCCTTTAATGATAGTAAGCTTTGCCCTTTCAATGTCCACGCTTACATCCTTCAGCGCCCTGAAGACTCCTGTCTTTCCTGATTTATATTCTTTTATGATATGTTCCGTTCTAAGTATGATGTCTTTTTTCATTTCGTTTTTATCCAGTATTTTTTTTCACTTATTCCACTGGGATCAATCCAATTGCATAATCAGAATCTGACTGATAGATATAAAGATAATAATCATTTCCTGTGGTATCTGAGGAATCGACTGAAAGATCCAGCACTGTGATCCTCTTTACCTCCAGCTTATAATCCATGTCACCATTCTGTGCTGTATTTTCTTCTATATTTTTTTCTGTATTCTCTTCTGAGCTTTCTTGTGAATTCTCATTTGTATCATCAGATTCTCCCTCTGCCAGATCTGTAGTAAGCCTGTCACTTTGAAGATATGTATTTACCGCCAGAACATCCTGCTCTGTTGAATCCTTAACAGAAGTTATTTCGAAGTCTGTACCCAGCATGGTCCTTAATATCTTCTTACTGCTATCAATAGTAAGTTCCACATTTTCAGCTTTCTCTTCTTCTCCTGATGAATAGATCATCTTCAGAACCCTTCCATCTGCTGTCAGGAAAACCGTCATCTTCTCCCCACTTTCAAAATGAGTAAATGATATCTTCCAGAAGAATCCTGCATAGGTTCTAAAGTTCATATCCAGTGCCTGCAGATAGGTACATTTCCAGTTATACCACTGCTTATATGAGGACTGGATGTTTCCAGGATAGAAACCATCCTCAGAAAGCATATTAATCTTATCCTTCGCCATCTCCTGAATATGATATCCTGAATCGCTATAGAACTCCTTATCTACTGGAGTAATCTCACTAACCCAGGCTCCTGAAATGAGCTGCCTCTTCTGGTATTCACTCAATTTTTCTGAAAACTCTTTCGTAACCTCATAGTATGAAGAGGTTGGATAATACTCTTCAGGTACATCCATGCACACATCTGTTATGTTATTCTTGGTATGAAATATTAGTTTTTCGGGTAAACAAATAGATAGTACCGCCGTTATCAGCGCCACACCTGCTAAAAACATATGCTTCTTACTTGTTTTAATCCCTTTCATCTATAGACACTTCCTAAATATCTTCATCGTCTTCGTAAAGAGGCCAGGTGGTATAGATAGCTGTTCCCTTGCCCAATTCACTTTCTATACGAACCTCCGCCCCATGCTTTTCCAGAATTATAGCCACCAAGGACATTCCCAAACCGGCGCCACCTTCTTTTCTGGTTCTTGATTTATCAACCATGAAGAACTCATCAAAGATTTTCTTCTGGTCCTCCTCAGAGATTCCAATACCATTATCTCTGACTACATATTCATATCTCTTGCAAGAATTTGGACCTGAACTCTTATTTGAGCTCTTATTTGAGCTCTTATCTGAGCTCTTATCTAAACTCTTATCTAAACTCTTTTTATTTTCAGCCTGGTCTTTAGCTAGATCAGTTTCCGAATCCACCATATATCCACCGAAATATATTTCACGGGTTTCTTTTGAATCCATCTGAAGCTTCGCCTTAGTTGCCTTTCGGGCATTATCCAGAAGGTTAATGAAAACCGTTTTTATCAGCTCTCCATCACCATAGATTTCTCCATCTTCAAAATCAGAAACAATGCTTATGCTATCTCTTTCCATAATAGGTCTCATATGGAGAATAGTCTCAGCCCCCAGCTCTGCTGTATCCTGTTCTTCCATAAATACGGTACTGTCCTTAAGATACAGAAGATCGAACAGTTTCTGTGACATTGTCTCTAGCCGCTTACCTTCGGTATAAATATATTCAAGGGACATATTCCGCTCCTCTTCCGTCATATCCAGATGTCTTACGGAATCAGCATAACCTATGATGGTGGTCATTGGAGTCTTCATCTCATGAGTGAAGTCGGCAACAAACTGTTCCCTTCTATGAATCATATTTTTCAGCTCTTCCACATTTTCCTCTACAGAGCCTGCCATCTGATTAAAATTCTCTGCCAGAGTTCCCACCTCATCATTAGAATTAATATCAGCACGAACAGAATAATCTCCTCCAGATATTCGAGTGGTAATACTATTCAGTTTCTCCAACGGTCTGGTCATAAATCGGCTGATAAGATAGATTGTAATTGCCGATATAAAAAGAACCACAATGGAAATGATTTTGAGAAATCTAAGATTTGCACTAAGCTGATCATACACATTTGAAATGTCTTTTTTAGTAATAATGGTAATGCTGGCATTCTGCATATAACCAGGTGAACTTATATATAAGAAATGTCCTGTATCATCATCATGATAAATATATTTTTTTCCTGTTGAACTGATATCATTAGAACCGGCATCTTTACCACCACCTTCCAATAATGCAGCAGGAATGGACTGTTCCAGATCATCTCCGGAAAAAACATAATCATCACCATATTTTACATAGAGAATACTTCCTGACAGAAGCATACTTGAATCCACTCGCTTGATGACTCTCCCCATTTCCGATGTATTTACCTTCTTATTCATGGAATTATCGGATGAATTCAGTAAATCCAGGAGTTCATACTCCACCGATGCCTTAACCATGTTATTCTCGGTGGTAGCATTTCGAAGTTCCATGGTGAGCGCCTGCCTGTAGTTTCTATACACTAAAAGATAACCGGTAAATCCCAGCACGATAGACAGAATTATTAAGTTTACGAATAAAACCTTATATCTGAATTTCATTTAACTATCCTGTAATTATCTTTTATCTAGCCAATAAGCTTTCTATATCTCAAACTAATATTTCGCTAAATCATCTACTTATCCGAAACCAACTTATAGCCCATGTTATAAACTGTAACCAGAGAGCCTTTAAGTCCCGCTTTTTTTCTTAGACGCTGAATATGTATGTCCACAGTTCTGGTTTCCAGTTCAGCCTCGCCGCCCCACACCTCTTCATATATCTTATCCCGGTACAGGGTAATATTCTTATTTCGCATAAGGAGGACCAGGAGCTCGAACTCTTTTGGGGTGAGCTTAATTGGTTCATTTCCCCTGGTCACATCCATGCTTTCAGTATTAACAGTAAGGTCGCCCAGAGTAAGAATCTTCTCTGTCTTATCAAATCGTCGCAGAACGATATTTACTCTGGCAATAAGTTCCGATGGTTCAAATGGCTTAATCATATAATCCTCTGCGCCTGATGTAAGGCCCTGCAACCTGTCATCCAGCGCAGACTTTGCAGTAATGAAAATCACTGGAATTTCCAGCGGTCTAATATAATCCATGACCTGAAAGCCATCCGCGCCTGGAAGCATTATATCCAGAAGTACCAGATCAAAGTGTTCCTTATCAACTAAATCTATGGCATCAAGTCCATCGTACACTGCTGTACAGTCGTACCCTTCCTTTCTTAGATTCAATTTTATAAGATCTGATATGGGTTTTTCATCTTCCACAATAAGTATCTTTACCATTTTAGAAAATATTCCTTTTATATTCCTTTTATATTTCTTTTATATTTCTTTTATATTTCTTTATATTTCTACTATATTTCATTAATAATATTGCTCCTCACCTACGATATTCTCGTATCTCTCCCAGGTACAATTAATACGATTCTGGTATCCCTCATTTCCACGAGAAAATCCTTTTGGATAGTTGGACAGGTTATCATTTACATTTATAAAACTTCCATCAAGAGCATTTATCAGCATAAATGGTGCATACTGAAGCTGTTCTGAAACTTCTGTGGTATCAACTACTCCATTGTTAACTATAGAATCATAAACCACATATGCCGGAACAAATGTATATTCATTCTTGTTATCATTCGATCTAATTGGAAATTTTATAAGTTGCATAGTATCAATTTCAGGAGCCTGAACCCTTGAATCTGAAGCAATATTCCACGCTTCTTTATTTCCAATGTTGTTGAGCACTATATCCTTGGCATCATCAATACTGATAACCTCAGCATCCTCCACGCTTTTTACTGTAAGAGGATTAACCAACTGGCAACCAACTATACCTTTATCATTTGCAAAAACATAGATACATGAGTCGGGATTAATTGCCTCCTTATCATCTACATAATTATCGAAACTGAAAAGCCAGGCATCAACAGCACCGTAAGAAGTACCACCCATAGTATACACCATAATGTACCCAGTTTCTCCTGAATCAGTAAGATATGTTGCTGACAGATAATCCTTATCGAAAAACAGATGCTGATCAAACCCCTCCTTATAATAGAATCCACCTGCATCTGAAAACTCATAATCCCCATAACCGATTGTCTTAACAAACTCATCTGCCATAGACTTTATATCTTCAGGTGGATTACTTAGTTTTTCATATGTTCCTGCCTGACCAAAATGAGATATAAAACCTCTTTTCCCATTGAACATTGACTTCATATCTGTTCTAAATATTGAACAGACACGACCATCAACATACTCTGTTATTGGTGCCTGAGTATACTCATCATAGTTACAGTTACCAAAATACATATAATACTCATCACCCAATATATCACCAACATAACCTCCATATGAATAGTCATTCTCTATGGTTTCCGGAGCCTCTTCTTTTTCCTTTTCAAGTTCTGCTATCTTTGCATCCACCGCATTCTTTGTATCCTCCATAGAAGTTTCAAGTGATACATTCTCACCACTTAAATCCATAAATGACATTTTCTTCATATCCGTCTCTTCATACATGGCCTTAAGATCCTTATACATATCTATTTCTGAATCATAAAGTTTCTTAGTCTTGGCATTGTAATCATATACCTCTGGAGTTCCACCATAAACCCTGTCACACATTTCCTTTACGAAGTCTTTGTTATATTCCTGAGCGTCTGCTGTCACCACCTTATTAGGTCCTGTATACTCATACACATCCGCTTTGATTTCTACCTTGGAAAATGGGCCATCCTCCGATTCTACTGTATCGACCCATTTATCTTCTAGTTTTCTGGGCTTATTATTTCCTGTGAAGTCAGCGCCTGAACTCTGAGTTTCACCTGAATTTGAAGAACTGTTATTCGCTTCATCATCTGCCCCCTGAACCGATTCCTGAGCTGATCCAAATTCCTCAATCGCCTCCGCCTTCTTTTCACAGCCAGTACCTACAAATAAAAGTCCAGTCATAAGTCCTACAGAGAGAATTCTACTGACCCATTTTTTAATATTTAAATTCTTATTTATCATTCTCCTAACCTCTTTTATTTTTTTTATCTTTAATCTTTTTCTTTATGTTTCAACCTTTACCCATTGGTTATCCATTTTAACCTTTTACCAATTTATTTAATCTTCTTTAATAAATCTTGTCCAGGTTCCCAGTTTGTAACTGGTATATCCCACATTTCCATTGTCCCAGCCTGATGGATAGTCGGTTAATTCATCTTCCACCTTTACAAAACTTCCATCGATGGCATTTATCAGAATAAATGGATAATCAGTATAGGAAGCAGCCGGGATTATGGAACCTCCATACCAGGAATCCTCATCCAGTTGTGAATAGAACATGTAACATGGAACAAATGTATATTCACTGGCATCCTCTTTAGATCTAACTGGAAAGCTCACTAGTTTTTCATTTGTTATCTTGGTATTTTTCACCTCACGACCTGCAGGAATATTCCAGACTGACTTGTCATTAACACTATCCTTTACAATGTCTATAACGGAACTATTATCCAGCACTCTTTCAACCGAGTCCTCCTTAATAACCTTTGCCGGATTAAATATCTGACAACAAAGAATTCCCTTGTCATTCACTATTACATCCACATAGGATTTGATATCCAGCGTATCACTCTCTGCATAGGACGGAAGCTGTACATCGTTATATAAAAGTTTATCTGTACCATCAATCTCCAGAGAATATCTAAGTCTCACACCATCTGACTGCATAATGGAATACACTGACATTGGAATATTCCTTTTATATAGAAATCCGTTGGAAACCTGATTCCCCCAGTTAACATTGGATTCCCCAGTAAGTTTATATTCCGAATACCCCAACTTAGAAAGAAAGTTTTCTGCTTCTTCACGATAATTATTCATTTCATCAGGATTATCCACATCTTTAATCAAAGATGTTTCCATTTCCACAATTGCATCCATTTTGGAAACAACTCCTGAATCAAAAGCCTCATCAACACCTGACTCCGAATATGCATTTTCTTCTAGAAAAATATGATCATCATTCCCATTAAACGCCTCTTCAAGAGATTTCCTCATAATGGTTATAACCCTCCCATTAAACTGAGTAGTTTCTGGAGAATTCATATACTCATCATATTCTCTATTTCCAAAATACATATAATAATCTTCACCACCTATCTGACCAATATAGCCCTGGTAGGAATAATCATTTTCTATACTTTCAGGTGCACTCTCCTTTTCACTTTCCAGTTTATTAATCTCTTCTTCTATATCCTCTCTTTTAACCAAATTCGGTTCAGTCACCTCAGTCAATGCCCAATACCCTGTATTTGTCATATATTCGTCTGGTGCATATTTCAGGGAATTAGGATTCTTTTTCTCCATCAGATCATACATTGAAGCCACTTCGTTATATACCGTCAAAAGATCATCGTAAACTCTTTTGGTGGGTTTGTTGAAGTCGTACACCTCCACATCATCAGAATCAAAAACTGTTTCGATCATCTCCCTGGTATAGTCTTTATTGAACTCCTGAAACCTTACTGTAAGAGTCGAAAGATTATCTAGATCATAATCTGTTCTCATGGCCGTCTCCACTTCCACAGATTCAAAGCCAGTTCCACTTAGAGAATCACTCCAGTTTTCATACTCCACAACCTTTGAGCCACCGGATTCAGAAGATATTTCAGCCTTCGACTCATTATCTGAGGCAGACTCATCAAACCCTTCTATCTTTTCTGCTTTCTTCTGGCATCCCACAGTTGATAGAAGCATGATTCCAATTAGCAGTGAGGTCATTATTTTCCCACTTCTTATCTTCATGTTTTTTATCGTATATTTTCTTATTATATTTTTTCTTATTATATTTTTTATCATATTTTTTCTTATCATATTATCCCTTAACCTTTTACCTTAACCTTTAACTTTTACCATTCAGCTTTAAATATTTTTATATAAATTCTAATCCTCCCCTAACTTAATAGCTTCGGTTATGTTGAGAGTTTTTATAAATCTTCTAATTATGATCATACATACTGCTATTGCAATTATCATAACCACAGCAATACGGATAAACCCTTGATATGATATAAAAACCTTCAGCGGAATACTATGCTTCTCAGGAAGATATATACAGCTTATGATTCTTGTGAAAAGTACTGAGGTAAGTATACCTACCAGCACTGACGAAACAAGGGAAGTCATAGTGCTAAGGATGTGCTCCTTCACAAGCATTTTATTGATACGCTTCATACCCATTCCCATGGCACGATACACTCCGAAATAGAGTTGTCTCGAATATATGGATGTGAGCCAGTATATCAGGAAGCCTATAACACATACGATCATGGAAATGATAAAGCTTATATTGAAGAGTCCGTTGGTGATTAGGAGCATTGCTGAACCAAAGGTTTTATCAATCTCTTCATCCAGTCCTACAATACTTTGAACCAGAACCCCTTCTTTATCCATACAGTCCTGAATGTCAGAAACTGTCACTCCATCTGCCAGTTTCATCCAGACTTCAGGAGGAAGTTCACCATACCCCAATTTCATCTCAGCTTCATTTATAACCACCAGACATCTCTCATTTTCATCCTTAGTTCCAGTCACATTATCTGTATAAAAGTATTGATTAAAGGATGGAAATGTATCTAACACACCTACAACCTGAACATTCATGGCGTATATTGTCTTATCATCATCTGAATAAGCAGATTCAAGCTTCAACTCTAGAGTATCACCAACTTTCACACCATAATCATCTGCCATATTTTTGGAAATGACTGCTCCATTACTTACAGAAGCCAGCGCATTCAGATCATCAAACCAGTGATGATCATTATTCATAATATCGAAGGTGGAGCTCTTTCCTATCCCCTTGGTGTCTACACCCAGAAGTTCAGCATCCTTTACTTTTCCTTTTTTTGTTTGAATATTAAGCTTATTAGTTCTATACACCCGAGTCATCTCTGTGGCCAGTCCCTCTTCTTTCAACTTAAGTAGGGAACTGTATTCAGGAGTCGATACCGTCCAGGCCTCTCTCTCATTTCCAGATGCTACCACTCGGCTGAGAGGAGTCATAACGCAGTCAGTACCAATGTCGTTAACAAGCCTCTCCCGCTTATTAGCGTTTACTGTCTTCGCCAGATTGGCGCTGTAGATTCCCATAGCAATGGTTATTATCAGAAAAACCGATATCACCCAGGACTTTCTTCTGGTCTTCATAACCTCAAGGAAAGCTGCCAGAGTTTCTGGCTTCCACTTCTTCTTACCCACCTTGTAAATTGCTGTTATGGCGAGCCTAGTAAGACGGATAAGTAAAAATGCTGCTCCAAATGTAAAAAGTTCCGCATCTATCAGAATCATAGGATCCACAGATTTACCAGACATTATATCTGTTACCATCACATCTCTCTGCTTTGTGTAGTTATACAGAAGATAGACTGCAATTGCTAAAATGATTATGTCTAGGAAATATCTTTCCACAAAGTTCTTCTTGGAAATATGTTTCTTTCCCTTATTTGCAAGTACCGTATTTTTTGAAGCACTTATAATTGGAAGTATCATGAGAAGCCCTGCCACAGGATAAGCAATAAGCATATATCCCAGCACTTCAAATCTAAATGTATAAACATCTGTATTTCTGATACTAAAGGTAAGGAAATCCACTGAGGAAGCTCCCAGCTTGCACATCAGAAATCCTAGCAACACTCCAATAGGAAGAGTCGCGGTTATGATTAGGAAGAACTGTGTGAGATACTGTCTTATGATGGTCTTTCTGGATATACCACGGCTTCTTAAAACATTTATCTCCGGCTCCTCATATGTGCGGAGTCTGTCTGATACCATGTAGATAAATATCAGCAGCAACACTAGAAGTGGAGTAAGTATTGAAATAATAACCACCTTTACCATCTTCTGAGTTTCGAAATAATCCTCCAATAATTCTGTAAAACTTGATTTAAACTTTTTTTCATTCTTTTCAAACTGCTTTATATAGTCATAGATGGCACGGATGTTATTGGATGTGATTCCTCTATAATCCAGAACCTCACTCACCTTATATTCTATGCCGTCAACTTCATAGTTCTGAACTATATTTTCCAGATTCTCTTTTGAAACAACTATGACGCTTCCTATTCCTTGGGTACCATCGAACCAGAAATAATCTCCTGTGTCCTCAGCTTCTGCCACTCCTGAGATAACCAGACTGAGACTATTTCCCTTTGCATCCTTTAGATACTCAAACTCTAGAGTCTCACCAACTGTTAGTGACATGTCATCCATGGTGGATTTCTTTACATAGCCTTTAATGGCAGAAGCATCCTTTGAAAGTCCATTTTCTGAATCTATCAGTTTAAGATGTTCGCTGTCATCATCCACTGCCACAATATTAATGGACTTTTCCTTACCCACAAGGTTCGCTGACATTCTTCCTGCAGATAATGTGTATATAACCTGACGACTTAGAACAGGAAGCTCAATATATTTATTCCATCTATCTGTATAGCCCTTGATTACTACATCCACATCTGAAAGACTGGCCACTTCTTCTGACTCCAGCTTATCGCTTCGAGAGATAACTGCCGGATACTGATTCGTCTCCAACGCCTTATCCTCAAAGTTATAAAGGATTACATCATCCAGAGCGCCCTTCTCAAACATGGGTATCAAAGAAAGAACTGCTACCAGTATCATTATTCCGAGGAAGAGACAGCCGTTCAGCAGCCTCTGACTTCTTATTTTTTTCGTTATAAACTGAAGCATTATTCCTCCTCAACAACGGGTGTCACTTCACGAATTATCTTATCTCCCACATTCACTCCATCTATAACTGCCACTTCACCTGTATTATCATCTCCCAGACTCACGATAGTTATATACTGCATTACCAATTCGCCACCCTCTTCCTTCCATACATAATACCTAGGTTTATCTCCTATGTAAGTGGTATAGATGACTCCCTTATCTAACAGGGGAATGCCTTTATAATCTTTTGTTAAAAATGTTATCTCTACGCTGTTCTTATCTCTAAGGGCAGCTTCATAATCAATCTCACCATCTACTTCAGCATAGAACTGATCTCTATATTCTGATCCCGGTGTACAGGTTGTAAATACTGGCTTCCCATCTGAATATGTGTCATACACTGTTTTATTTCCATTAACGCCTATGGCTCTTCCAGTCATTTCTCGGTTGCCAATCTTCACATTAAGTGATTTTCCCACAGGAGCAGCCTTAAAGTCCCCAGTTGGTTCCGGTTCTGTTCCCCCATAAGCCGAAGTCTTCATCTCTCTCATCTGCACCAGAGTTTCATTTACCCCAGGCTCAGCAATGGATACGATGTACTGTCTATCTTTAAACACCTTGCCAGCAACAGCTTCATCATCCACATTTTTTATTATTCCATCCTTCTCAGCATATACACTAATAAGTCCAGAACCATCGTTATCCTTTGTCAGCTCATTATATCTGGCTGTCAGAGTTTTCAGACTATATTCATAATTCACATTTTCAATCTGTATACGGTAATCGATTATCTCAAAATTCAGATCATGCTTTTCCTTGGAAAATGCGTCTCCAACTGTTGCACCTTCAACTGTTCCCATAGTGCTCACACCAGTATCATTTTGCTCGTAGGCTTCCTTCATTCCATCATACATCTCTAAGGTGCTGACATGGTTTTCTTTCAGAACCTTAATGCTCTCAGTTACTTCCTTTATCTTCGCTGAAGTATTTTCAGTGGTATAGGTGAAGAGCAGATCCCCCTTCTTAACCTCATCATCCTGGGATACACATATCTCCTGAAGTTGTCCCGGATAATCTGTATAGTAACCTCTAATATTAGAATTCTTTCCAAGAATGAACTTACTCATGGCACTAACCGACACATCTCCAGTAGTAATTTCCATCTCTTTATAATTCACTGGATAAAACTGATTCAGTGGATAGTAAACCTCATCCTCTTCAGTCAGTCCATATATTATTTCTGTATAATTACCATTGCTGTAACCTACCTCAACAGTCCTTTTCTCAATATCCTCTCCATCTTTTCTGACATAAACATAACGGCTAAGTCCTTCAGATATAACCGCTCCACTTCCCACAGCCAAAACCTTTTCTGCCTTTGTCTTCTTAAATACCAGTAGCATATTGTCACCAGCCTTTAAATCAGCTGATGCTGTAAATCTCATAGGAAGTTTATTCTTAGTAACCTCTGCAAGACTCTTCATGTCATCAGCATAGTCCAGTTCCTTTATTGGAACCTTCTTTCCATCCATGTAAGTGTATTTCTCTTCACAGTCCTCACAGGTATACTCATCATCACTTATTCCTTCAGCTTGGATATACAGTTCCTTCATATCAGATATAACTGCCACATTTTCATATGCCTTCGCCATATCGTCAGTACTGATGTCCTTGATAAATGTCACATATCCCGAATGGTCTGCCACCAGAACTGCTTCTTCCTCTTTAGCAGTCTGTACAGCCTTGGCCTTTGTATATCTTCCCACCTTGTAGTCCGACAGCTCATTATTATATCTTTTATCCTCCCCAAAGAGAGAGATCTGCTTATCTGCTTCTGCAACCCCCTCACTGTTACCACTTTCCGAAGAAGACTTTCTATTTATATTTTCCAACTCAATCTGATCATTAGTTATATTGTTCTGAAGACCTTGGACAGTAGTTTCATTTGAAATCATATTTGCCCAATCTTCTGAAGTATTTCCATAATTTTCAACCACTCCGTAGGCTATAACATCGCCTCTTTCGACATAGTCTCCAACCTTCACTTCTATACTGCTGAGCCTGGTTATGTTTTTATAAAACACAGGATAATCCTTTGGTACAACAACTCCCTCATAGCTGTTCACCTCTTTCAGATCACGAACCTCTGGATGTCTGAATATCTTAGCCACAACCATAGATTCCATAAGTTCCGGCTCTTCATAGATCTTTTTACCACAACCTGTAAATGAGGATAGTGTTATTAGAAGCACCAAGACTCCAGCCAGGATTTTCTTAGGCTTTCCAGCTATTCTGATTTTTAGTATATTTTTCTTCATAATGCTTTCCCTATATTACTGGCTTCACTAAGTTCTAACTTATTCGAGAATTACCTCATCACCTTCAACTACTCCATCAGTGATAATGATATATTCCCCAAGTACGCTTTCCACCTTTATCTCTCTGGCCACTCTTGCTCCGTTTTCGTCCAGCATAAATACATAGTAATGTCCGTCCTTTTCGGTAACTGCTTCAGTGGCGACATAGAGAACATTTTCTCTGGTTTCTTCTGCAACCGGAACCATCAATCCATTTATGATGATCAGATTTTTCTCAGAAGTTTCCGCATCGCTTGGTGAAGCATTTTTCACAAGATCCGCTGCAAGCGCTTCTTTATTCTCCACAGCCCCCGTTGGCCCCATCAACTTAAAATATATCTTTGTACCAGCCGAACTCTTCTCCATGTTTATTACAACGGCATCGTAAGATGAGATTTTATTGGAGGCTGTCACTATATCTCCAACAGCCAGCGTTGTAATCTCTTCTGTTTCAAGATAATATGTATCATCTCCGCTTGCCAAAGTAAGCAATCCATCTGTATTACTGATAGCTCCGCTTATTGCCTGATCTGATATTTCGATGATTTTTCCATCAGTATCAGCTTTAATTGTCAGATTTTCTCTCTTCTGTTCCAGCTCACTTATATAACCTGCAGCAACATTTATCTTTTCATCACAGCTGGCTATTGCCATGTCATTATCTTCATCACTATCTATGGCTGTCCGGTTGTTGTAATGCCTCTTCTCTAGTTCAGCCATCTCCTTCTGTTCTATGTACTGATCAATCTGGCTGTCCAGTGTGTCAGAACTCATGGTCAAAAGCACATCCCCTTCCTTCACCATATCCCCCACACTTACATAGAGCTTTTCGAACTTAATATCCTCCAGAAGCATGGCATCCATCAGCTTGGAGGAAAGGCCGTACTTAATCTCCACATAGTTATCCAGCTTCAGTTCTTCCTCCAACTGATAGGTCACATCGCCTTTAATAACATAGGTCATGGTATAGGCCTTTTCCTCCGAAGTCTCACGGGATATTCTAACCAAAGCTCTTTCACTTCTACCACAGCCCGCAGTTGAACATACTAATGCTGCCGCAAGAGCCATGATCTGAACTTTCTTTATCACATGCTTTTTAGTTTTTAAAAACATTTTTTTCATGCGTTATTCTCCATTCTGGAACAGATTATGACATATGTATGTTTCAGACTTGTTTCAAATTTGAAACTTTTGTTACAAAAAAAAGCCCCATTCATTTACTGAACTCGTCTTTCATAGACTACTGTTCATCAATGATGAGGCTTTTGCTATATTTAATTTTTCTATATTTGATTTTCTACACTAAAATTTATAATTTCATTAAAAACTTATTCAGAAGCGATTACTTTCCGAGACGAGCACGAAGTTCCTTTGTCATCTCTTCGAAGCCCGGCTTGCCAAGAAGTGCAAACATGTTCTTCTTGTAAGCTTCAACACCTGGCTGGTTAAATGGATTAACACCAAGAGTATAACCACTTACGCCACATGCAAACTCAAACTTGTAGAAAAGCTCTCCAAGCGCAAGTTCATCAATCTCTTCCATATCTATACGGATGTTTGGAACACCACCATCAACATGAGCAAGGATTGTTCCTTCCATAGCACACTTGTTGATGAAGTCAACTTCCTTACCAGCAAGATAGTTAAGTCCATCAAGGTCCTCAGCTTCCTCAATCATAGTAACTGACTTCTTTGGATTCTTAACATTTATAAATGTCTCAAAATGATTCTTTGTTCCTTCCTGAATGAACTGTCCAAGGGAGTGAAGATCTGTTGTGAAATCAACACCTGCAGGGAAGATACCCTTTCCGTCTTTACCTTCGCTCTCTCCATAGAGCTGTTTCCACCACTCTGTTACGAAGTGGAGTGCTGGCTCGAAGTTTCCAAGAATCTCCATGCCAAGTCCTTTTTCATGAAGTACATTTCTTACTGCTGCATACTGCATAACATCTGTATCGAAATCAGCAGCAAGGCAGTACTCGCGTGCATTTGCAGCACCTTCCATAAGCTTATCAATATCCGCACCACTTGCAGCGATTGGAAGAAGTCCAACTGCTGTAAGAACTGAGAATCTTCCACCTACATCATCAGGTACAACATATGTCTCATAACCCTCAGCATCAGCAAGAGTCTTGAGAGCTCCACGAGCCTTATCTGTTGTAGCATAAATTCTCTTTGAAGCCTCTTCCTTACCATACTTCTTCTCAAGCATGCCCTTGAAGAGACGGAATGCAACTGAACACTCTGTTGTAGTACCAGACTTTGAGATAACATTTACAGAGAAATCTCTATCTCCGATTACTTCAACAAGTTCAGCAATATATGTTGAGCTAAGATTATTTCCACAGTAGTAAATCTCTGGAGTCTTACGAATTTCCTTTGAAACTGAATTATAGAAGCTGTGACGAAGTGCTTCGATTGCAGCTCTTGCTCCAAGATAAGAACCACCGATACCGATTACGAGAAGTACATCTGAATCACTCTGGATTTTTGCTGCTGCTTCCTTAATACGAGCAAACTCTACCTTATCATAAGCGACTGGAAGATCGATCCATCCAAGGAAATCATTTCCTTCACCTGTCTTTTCAACAAGTGTCTTCTTAGCTGCTTCGATTCTAGACTTGATTGCCTGCACATCTGCATCACTTGCCATGAACTTAGTATTGTCGAAATTAAAACTAATTTTCTGTGCCATTTTTAAATGCTCCTTTAAATATTTAAAATTTAGATATAAATTTGGATAAATTTCTATCTCCCCAAAAATCTCTTAACCAGCCCACAGATATGGCTATTTTACCATTTTCACTTTTCTATTACAATAAAAAAATGTCCCTGAGTAAAATGCTTTTATAATCATTTTACTCAGGGATTCATCTCATTTTTTTAATTTTTCTTATGCCCAATATCCAGCTGAATTGAACCAATACTGACCCCCGTCAATCCAGAGATACTGATCATGCGGATACCAGCCTGCAGAATCCTCATACCACCAGCCTGTACTATCACTGCACCAATGACCTCCGTAATATTCTTCAACCCAGGCGCCGTCTGAACCCAGCCAACAACCATCACGGTATTCGCTATAATCCATATAGCCTGTTTCAGTAAAGTAATACCACTTACCATCTATCTTCTGCCACTGGCTCACAGGGTACCAACCTTCACTATCCTCAACCCACCATCCTGTGGAGTTACATTTCCAAGTAAGTATTCCTGCATAGTCACAGACACCATCAGCATTGTACCATTTTCCATCCACCCATTCTTTCGAGTACTTCTTAGCATTTTGTTTTACATCATCTTGTTTATCTATTTTATTATCTTTCTGATCGTTATTATTTTTGTCATTATTTTTATCGTTATTTTTATCATTATTCACTGGTTCAGGTTCAGGAATTGGAATCTTAAAGTAAGCTGTTAGAACAACATTATCCTCATCTTCCTCTTCAACTTTAGCAAAGCTTATATTATAACAATTTTCACTGATTTTAGTTCCTGTTCTAAACTCATTAATACTTGTAATCCCTTTTTCTGTTATATTCCCTGACAGATAGACTTGCAATTTATATTCTATGCCCGCTTCGATAACATCCCCTTTCTTTAGGATTTTTCCAGTTTGAGCGTTATACCAGGAACTTCGAGCTGTAAGCGTCTTTCCTTCCCATAATTCTATCTCATTAAATCTTTCTGCCAAAACATGAGAATCATCAAAAGTGTCCCCCTCTTTAGGCATAGTAATATCTACCGTAACACTGTCTGTACCATTTACTTTTTCGATATAATACGCTTCCAAAACAGGTAGACAAGCAGGACCAATCTTCGCATGTTTAACTATATTTCTCTCCTTATCATAGATATAATACCCTCCCGTTTCACAAGGATCCTTATATCCACCTTCGGGAATAAGAACATCATGGGTCGCCCCATAACCTAAATATTCTTCAGCATAAACTGCCGCTATTCCTCCTTCAACTTCAGTAACTCCAGAGCCCATGGTAAAAAGTACTTCTTCATCAGAATAAATACCATATTCCTGCTCACCAACAATATGAACATTACATCCTACAAACTGGCAGGTCCACCCCAGTATTCCGCTTTTTTTGCCGTAAATATCAAAAACTCCCCTTAGTATGATATCACTTTCAATTCCAAGAATTCCATAATCCGCACTTTTATCAAGAAAATCAGCAAACCCCTTTATCGTAAGTGGTGTCGAAGTAGTCTGCATAACACAAAGCTGAGCCTCTTTATGAGTACCTTCTATATTAGGATAATTCAGTGTCAAAGTATTTGTACTCGGTTCATATTTAGCTGTTCCGTCACCTAAAATATCATTATAATTAGATTTTGTAACCAATGTACTTCCTAACCATATACCATAACTATTCCCATCTGCATAAACCGGGAGTTTAGGCGAAAGCGTTGCAAAAACTATTGCTATGACCAAAATAATACTTATAAATAACCTTTTCTTCATATGTCCCCCTTTCACTCATAACATGTTTAATATTTTTCTGCTCCTTATACCACAAAATACTATATTACATCTTATTGCACTAACCATTATATCATTCATTTCTGCGCCTTACTAGATAGGTATCTAATATTATTTTTTCTATATCATACTCCTTCTAGTCCAATTTGTTCTAAAACCTAATAGAACGCTATGTTCTGTTTTACAATATCATAATAGTAGTCAAAACATCTCTTATGGTTGTATTTTTAGAGGTTTTAGTTTCATGAAAGTATTCGCTAATATAAGAAATTTACGCGAAGATAATGACTTTTCCCAGGCGTATATCGCCAGTCTTCTTCATATATCTCAGCGTGGATATTCTCATTATGAAAATGGTACAAGAGATATACCTATAGACATTTTGATTGAATTGGCACGATATTATAATGTCAGCATCGATTATCTAGTGGGAGAGACTACAACCAAACAGCGATATAAATAATATAATAAAAGCCCTGAGGAGTTTGCGACAATCAGTCACATTCCACTCAGGGCTATTTTTTGCCTTAATTCATTTCAAGTTTATGTTTTTTTTATTCATAAGTTTCATAAGCAAGATCCTTGTAGAACTTTATTCCATTTTTAAATGAACCATATGACTTATTAACTACAATCTTACCATTTTCAATATACATATCTGATGATGAATCAAAGATATAGTAAGCATATACCTGTCCATTCTGGTAACTAAGTACAGCTGATGCTCCACTGTATGTCTTGCTAGTAGCCTTAAATACCACCAGGCATTCTTCCTGACCGTCTCCGTTCAGATCGCCCCAGGACTCATGATCAAATTTAAGACTTGTATACTGATGAAGCACTCCTCTATTCTTAAGACTGTTAAATGTAACAATGCCTTTATTAGATCTAGTCTCATAGTAGCTTGTATATGCAAGATATACCTTGCCATTATTCTTCATAACATCCTGAATCTTAGCCTTTGCTTCTGAATTCTTGCTAGCAGAACCAGTTGGTATATTATCAACTCCATAAGCAACAATGCCAATAGGATTCTTCATATTGATCAGTGTAAGATTCTGTGCTCCGCTAATAAAATCCTTAGGATTCTTATAGTCCGCACCATTTGAAATTGTCTCAGAATAGATTTCTTCTGTCTTAAATTCTCCACCAGAATATGTTACCTTACCAATACTAGAACTTCCCTGATGTGCCCACCATGCGATGTATCCACCACCCGGAATAGAATAGTACTCTGTATGTCCTGCTCCAGTAGTTTTAAGAAGCTTTGTAGCACCACTCTCATATGTATAAATTTCTATTGAGTAATCTGCTTCGCATGTTCCAAACTTTATGAAAAGCTCTGGAATAGAGTTACCATCTATATCACATAAGAAGTAGCCAAGAGCTGGAAGCTTTGAACTTCCGCCACCCTTTGACTTTGATGACTTAACCTGGTTGTAGTAACCTGACTGCCATCCATCCGCCTTTGTAGTTGAAAATTCATACTTAACATTGCTAGAGCCATCACAAAGATCTGATCTTACAGTAACCTTATTAGGAATCCAGGCACCTGTAGCACCTACATAGCTTCCATCAACCCACTCATTCATAGCCATATATCCATTAGCCTTGAAATAGTAGTAGCTTCCATCAATTTTAAGCCATGTACTTACTGGATACCAGCCTGATGAATCTGTATACCACCATCCTGTACTATCACTTGCCCAATATCCGCCTGAGTAAGCAGGGTTCCAAGCACCATCGGCATTAAGCCAGCTTCCATCACGGTAACAATAAGTATCAATATATCCATTTGACTGGAAATAATACCAACATCCATCGATTTCTTTCCAACCGCTCTTTTCATAGCTTCCATCACTATAGCTATACCACCATCCAGTGCTGTCACTCTTCCAAGTTCCACTGGCAGCAGATGCATCAACTTTTGGAATACTTATACATGCAAATGCTATAAGTGCTGTTAAAATCAAAGACATTACTTTTTTTGTTTTAATTTTCATTTTGTAAACTTTTCCTCCACTTTATAAAATCTAGCAAAAATCATTTTAATCTCTCCATGCCAAATTAGCAATAAGATAATATATTATTTAACAATGTGTTCTAAAGGCCTTTTGATATATTTATCTGAACACATTGTAATGATAAACCGGCCTCAAAAATTTTTTTTGCACAAAATTGCACTCCATTTCATCTCCGCTTTGCTTCGATTCAATGTTCGCGCGTTGCGCCAAACTTATATACTGCCGTATTATTGTCAATAAAAAAGAATCACCTTGAACGCAAGCATTCAGGTGATTCTTTTTTATTGACAGACACTTCGTGTCATAAGTTTGGCTTAGTTTAGCGCTCCATCTTCCAGATTTCTGCTGAATATGGTTTAAGCTCAGAACCCCCACCGAAATCATGAAGTGTTCCTGTTATCAGCTCATCAGCCTGTCCACATCCCGCATCAAAATGAGCTGTATAAGGCTGATCTGAAGCATTTATCGCCACCATAATCCTCTCATTATCTGTCTTTCTTTCAAAGATACACTGGTGATTTGTAAGAACCACGCTACGGAACGAACCATAGTTCAGTGCCTCACTGTTCTTCTTTATTTCAGCAAGCCTGGAGATAAAATCTGTAAGCTCATTCCACTCAGGTTTATCAAAGCTTACTCTTAATGCCGGATCGCCCTCTTCTTTTCGTGCCTCTGTGCCCCACTCACTTCCATAATAGATGCAAGGGAATCCAGGCATTCCAAAAGCCAGGGCATATATAAGAGGTAAATGAGCCTTATTGGTAAGGTTACTTGCTATACGAGTAACATCATGGTTATCCACAAAACTCATAAGATGCATGTTCTTATATCTGCACCAATCTTCCGAACCAAACTGCTGCATAAGTGAATGTATGATTTCAAACATATTCATACTGTTAAAGCTAGAGAAGAGTCCCTTATAACATGCATAGTTAGTGCAGCTGTCCAGCATCCCCGGCCCAACAAACTGAGCATAGTCTCCATGAAGGAGTTCTCCTAAAAGAAGGAATTCTGGTTTAAGCCCATTTGTATATTCTTTCAGATTATGTATAAATCCCTTATCTAGACAATAAGCCACATCCAGTCTAAGACCATCTATATCAAAATAATCAACCCAGTATTTTACTTTATCGAAAATATGATCCACTACAGCAGGATTATGAAGATTCAACTTTACCAGATCATAGTTGCCTTCCCAACCCTCATACCAAAAGCCGTCATTATATGCTGAATTCCCATCAAATGACAGATGGAACCAATCCTTATATGGGGAATCCCATTTCTTTTCCATAACATCCTGGAACGCCCAGAACCCACGACCAACATGGTTAAATACTCCATCCAGCACCACCTTTATTCCGGCAGCATGAAGTTCATCAACAACCTTCTTGAAATCTTCATTTGTTCCAAGTCTCTTATCAATAAGACCATAGTCCCTTGTGTTATATCCATGAGTATCAGATTCAAAAACCGGTGAGAAATAGATTGCATTTGCCCCCAGTTTCTTTATGTGTGGTATCCAATCTATAACCTTAAGTATTCTTGACTGAAGATCCCCATCATTTTCATATGGTGCTCCGCAGAATCCTAACGGATAAATCTGGTAAAACACCGACTCCTCGTACCACATATTTTGTCCCTCCTTATTGTTGGCAACACCGGAACTACACGCCCCATATTGCCATTATCTCATCCATACATTCAGGTCAACCTGAGTTGGTATACCGTCAACATATCCGTATGGAGAATATTGATAGCCTTCGGTATGATATGGAAAAACTGGTGTATCATAAGCCGCAAGCCAGAAATCCCATTTTCCGATGGCATCTATATCCAGATATTTTATAAACTGATCACGGCTGGCATAGATCATTGGTGTATACCCTGCCGCTTCTATAGTTTCACAGAAGCCTACCACTGCAGCAGTTCTATCTTCTACCGACAGATTATTTGCCCGGGCAGCTTCATCCTCAAATACATATTCTGTATCAATTACAACCGGCTGTTTTATGTCATACCCCTTTATCTTTTCAAGAGTATAGTTTGCTTCCTCAATTCCCTCATCCCTATTTATAGCTGAGGAGAAGAAATAAACTCCCACATCAAGCCCGGCATCTATAGCTCCAGACATATTTGTTTCAGCCCGTGCATCAGCATGAATCTCTCCAGAACCATAACCACGATATCCCACACGGATCATGGCTACTTTGATTCCGGCTCCCTTAACCTTGTCCCATTCAATCTCCTTTTGGAACTCAGATACATCTATACCAACTCTGCCCTTATCCTCACCATCTTTGAAATAGCTGTAGTAAAGGCCACCATTATTAACATAGAAATCCTCTGACCAGTTAAACTCATTTCGAGTTACATTTGCACTGATCTTGTAATATTCGCAATCCGGATAAGGTCCTATAAGAACATATGCACTATTAAGATATCTTAGATAGTTATCCTCAACAAGAGCCTTCATGGTAGGAAACTCTTCCGGAAGTCCAGAGGTACTTTTATCCACATAGAAATTCATCTGCTCATCCACCATAACTGCAGTATTCAGTGGCGTACCCTTAACTCTACTGTCAAATAACTTAATTATCACTATAAGTACTACTACAAGGACGATCAGCCCCAATAGCACCCTATGCGCAATCAGCTGTTTTCTGTATTTGGCCATCTTCCGCTGCATCGCATTACTGGAATTATTCTTCTTTATATTTCTGTCAGGAACTATATTTTCCTCTTCATCAAACACGCTATCTACATCAAATTTATCGTCTAACTTATTACTCAATTACTTAATTAACTCCCTAATTTTTTATAGAAAACAACTGCCATAAAATTATTTTTCCACAGCTGCCTTCCTGCTTTTCTCACAGATTTTAAGAATCTTTACACCGGCATAAACCATAACAACACTTATGATTCCCACAACCAGATCAGAAAGAATTGAAGAATCCTGACCAAATATCAGCGGGAACATTTCATCCAGAAGTCCCGGTTTATACATTTCTATAACGCCCAAACTGTTATTGATACAGTGCATTACCATAGCCGGAAAAACGCTATCAGTGTAATAAACTATCATCGCGAAGCATACACCCAGCATCATGGTAGGTACCAGTCTTATGAGACTTGTATGATACACACCAAATATAAATGAAACTAAAACAATGGCGGTCCATTTTTTATACTTACTCCTGAAGCCAGAATAAACAAATCCACGGAACATCATCTCTTCACAGATTGCAGGCGTTACCGCTACTATAAGAAAACTGATGAGCATATTGTCTCCCATAAGAGTTTCCGCCAGTCCACTGTTCATCTGCTCAAAACTCTCTGGGAAGAACTGATATAGGAATGTAGAAAAAATATTTTCTATCAGAAATGCCCCTATGAAAAGCAGTATTGAACCCAGAAATCCTACTATCTTGAACTTTTTAAAATGATATGTCTCCCGAATACTTCTCTTGGTATATATAGCCATAGCAAATGGTATTCCCACAACTATCAACTGACTGTAGAACACACCCTTACTGCCATGATTAACCTGAAGTATGGAACCAAAATAGAGATATAGGATCATGACAAAGAATACTATGAACCAGGCATCTCCAGATGTTGGTAGTCCGCCTCTAATTATATTGGAGCGCTTTTGGAACAGTTGAAGTCCACTTCTTCCCTCATCGAAAAGAATGCCTTCACTGTCATACATACGACTCAGCACCATGATTGCCAAACCTGCATAAAGCACATTTGAAAGCAGCACTATGGCTGTTGGTCCCATAGATGCCTTGAAAAGAAGCATCTCCTTCACCAATAAACAGATATTTGCCACAGGAATCATGGCCATCTTATTGTCCAGCTGGATATTAGGAATGAAACCAATATATCCTGTCAACATTACCACCAAAGTAAGTGGCGTAATATAGTTATTCGCCTCTTTATAGGATTTAGCTAACGCTGCAATACACATTGTAACTGCAGAAATGAACAGTGAAAATGCCATTATGGCTAATACTGTAACCAGCATAGCCGGAACAAATGTACCGAGATTAAAGTTCTTCAGATCCAGTCCCAGATCGCTGGCAGCCTCCGACTGAACCAGTTTAATCAGGTAGAAGATCATGAAGCCCATGGATATAACATTTAATATTGCAGAAAGGATACCCATCAAAGCAACTGTTATAAACTTAGCCAGTATCATCTCATGATTCCTGATTGGAAGCGTAAGAAGGGTTTCCAATGTTCCCCTCTCCTTCTCACCGGCTGTAGTGTCAATCGCCGGATACATAGTTCCCATAAGCAGACTTACCACCAGCATAAATGGAAGTATCATGCCTAATATACTTCCGGCTGACTGCTCAGTACTGGCAATATTTTCTCTCTTAATTCCAAATGGATGCGTTACTTTTTCAGCATCAAGTCCAGCTTCCTCTATAGCTTTTCTGGTTTCCACATCAGAAAGCTCATCCAATATATCCTTTACCACAGTTTCTGCATAATTAGAATCTGTGATAGAAGATACATATTTAGTTCTATAAGTCACTCTTCCGTCTGAAGAAAGTTGTGTATCCACATACACATCTGCCTTTTCATCCTGCAGGATTTTATCTGCAAGAGCAGCCCTTCCTTCTGGCGTATCATTTTCCAGTTTATACTCACCATTTCTTATGTAGTCATTTATTGAAACGATGATGATCTGACTTTTCTCTTCCGTCTGATCCCCAGCAGAAGCTTTATCCGCACCCTTCTTATCTTCTGATTTATCCGAGGACTTGCTAATATTATATTCCGCAATCTGGCGTTCCAACGCACCATCATCATCCACAGAAAGAAGTGCTTTATACTCTCCTTGCTCCATATTGGACTGAATCATTGTCATAACTGCAAATGATCCGAAAAATATCAGTGGATATATAAGAAGTGGCACCAACACCAGCATTATGATTGCTTTACGGTCGCGAAAAACATCCAAAAGTTCTTTCTTCAGCAGAAGCTTGATAACTCTATTCCTCATAAGCTATGCCCTCCGCCTTAATTATTTCATAGAAAGCACCTCTCATATCAGAAGCTCCTGTTCGAGCCTTCAACTGCTCAGGACTGTCATTGGTAATAGCCTTTCCCTTGTTCAACATAATGATCCTGTCGCAAAGATATTCTGCCTCTTCCATATAGTGAGTGGAATAGATAACTGTCTTTCCACGCCCCTTTTCCTTCTTCATGAATTCAATGATCGAAGTACTGCTGAGAATATCCAGACCAAGGGTTGGCTCATCAAAAATATATATATCCGGATCATGTACTATACAACGAGATATGGATGCTCTCTGAGTCTGCCCTGTAGACAGTTTCTCAATTCTATTATCAATAAACTCACTTAAATCCAGCAAATCAATGACTGTATTTATTCTATCCGGAATCTCATTTTGCGGAATCCCATAAATCCCGGCAAACATTTCCATCAATTCACGAACTGTCAGTCTGCCATAAAGCTTGGTATTTCCTGATAGATAGCCAATATATTTTTTGATACTCAGGGCATCGTAGATTTTCTCTACCCCTCTATTCTCCTCTTCCCCTTGAACCACCCTACTGATGTATACTTCACCAGAAGTTGGTTTAAGAAGACTGGAAAGCATGCGAAGAAGAGTCGTCTTACCAGCACCATTTGGTCCTAAGATACCGACAATCTCACCAGGACGCGCCGTAAGAGAAATGCCATCAACAGCATTAAACTCTTCCTTCTTACCCTTATCCTTATTTCTATAAAAACTCTTTACAAGATTATCCGCTACTAGCATAATCACCTCAAGATATCTTAATCACAACCATATAATTATATCAAATTTTTACCCTAGACACTATATATAATAAATTAATATATTTCTTCTCGCCCCGAGACACATAAGAAAGAGCTTGTTAGAACACTACCCCACAAGCGTTCTAACAAGCCCTCTCAAGCCGATTATTTGGATACACCCACAATACCTTCTATTTTTGTCAGCTAGACTGACATTTATCGGGTTTTCTTGATAATAATATAGCACATTTCGACAAAAAGAGAAACCCTTTTTGTGCAATATATACTAATTTTGTTACATTTTCACAAAATTTATATTAAAAGCCCCGCAAAACACTTGCTTTGCAGGGCTTATCATTTAATGTTGCACAAAGTATATTTTACTTTTCGATTTATTTATAAAATAACACTTTTTCGAGATTCTTACTCTCTTTACTCAGAATCCGCGACACACTATATGCTGTTTGCTATTTACGATTTTCCTTATCAACCAGATTGGTTGCTCCATACATTTCACGAAGAAGTGGTTTCTCAATCTTACCTGTAGCATTACGAGGAACCTTTGCGAAGATTATCTTACGAGGTCTCTTGTAACGAGGAAGCTCAAGACAGAAGTTATCGATTTCCTCTTCTGTTGCCTCTTCACCATCCTTAAGTTGGATGATAGCACATGAAATCTCTCCAAGTCTCTCATCACCAAGTCCGATAACAGCCACATCCTGAACCTTCGGATTCTTCATGATAAAGCTCTCAATCTGAACAGGATAAATATTTTCACCTCCACTGATGATAACATCCTTCTTACGATCAACCAGCCAGATAAACCCTTCTTCATCGTACTTAGCCATATCACCTGTATAAAGCCATCCATCCTTGAGACACTCTTTAGTAGCCTCTTCATTCTTATAGTAACAAGTCATAACTCCAGGACCTTTTACACAAAGCTCTCCAACTGAATCGCTGTCTGACTTATCAACAATCTTTCCTTCATCATTAATAATCTTGCATTCCCAACCGAATCCAGGAACACCGATTGCTCCAACATGGTCAATATTCTCAACGCCAAGATGAACACATCCTGGTCCAATAGACTCTGATAGACCATAATTTGTATCATATTCATGCTTAGGGAAGAGCGCCTTCCATCTTGTAATAAGGCTTGCTGGAACTGGCTGTGCACCAATATGCATAAGTCTCCATTGATCCAGTTCATAATCATCCTTGTTCAGCTTACCACTCTCAAGAGCGATCAGAAGATCCTGCGCCCATGGAACCAATAACCACACGATGGTACATTTTTCACGGCTAACTGTATCTAAAATATATTCTGGCTTTGTACCCTTAAGAAGTACAGCCTTACTTCCTGATATAAGAGAACCAAACCAATGCATTTTCGCACCTGTATGATAAAGTGGTGGGATACATAGAAATACATCATCTTTCTGCTGTCCATGATGTGCCTGTTCAACCCTTGCACTATGCATAAGTGACTGATGCTTATGCAGAATAGCCTTAGGAAATCCTGTAGTTCCTGATGAAAAATATATTGCACCATAATCTTCATCAGTAATCTTGATTCCAGGATTCACTGAGCTGGAATTTGCAACCATTTCATTATAATCCTCAGCAAATGATGGACAATTCTCTCCAACATAGAAAAGAAGTCTATTCTTAGAAATCTTATCTGCAATCTCCTCAACACGGCCAATGAATTCTGGTCCGAACACAAGGATATCCACATCCGCTAAATCCACGCAATACTCAATCTCATCTGCATCATAACGGAAATTAAGAGGAACAGCCAAAGCTCCCGTCTTCAAAATTCCGAAATAGATTGGAAGCCACTCAAGACAGTTCATCATAAGTATTCCAACCTTATCATCCTTCTTGATACCACGGCTGATAAGAAGATTCGCAAATCTATTTGCCTTCTCATCAAATACGCCCCAGGTAATTTCTCTTCTATAAGGAGCCTTTGGATTTGGTTCCATCAGCTCATACTCTCTCCAAGTAACCCTTCTAACCTCGGTAATTGCCGGATTTACCTCGACCAAAGCAACATCGTTTGTGTACTCTTTCGCATTTCTCTCTAAGAATTCTGTAATAGGCATTTTGTACCCCTCCAAAAAAAATATTTTATAACATAAGGATTGCTTAATTTCTTATAATGCTTTCACATCTTACGAAACTTTCACAATCCTAGAAACACTCAAAAACCGCATTAAAAAAGGAAAGTGGTCCGAAAACCACTTCCCTTATAATACCCCATATTCTTTTATGCGTCAACGCTTTAGTGCGATAAAACATCATAGCCCATCATTCTTCCAACGGTGACAAATTCTCTGTCATTTTCTGGTAGTTCGTATAGTAAACCATACTCACCACTCGATTTGTATTTTTACTTACTGTTAGCACCAAGCAATCATTATTTTTTTCATTATAATAGAAATGCGCTTCTGAATTCTCATTCATATAATCAGTCAGAACCTCAAACGAACTATCATACTGATAAGTCATGTTATTCTCCGCTGTATATGCCGGATCATTGACACCTACCCCAAAGAATCTATACTTTCTTCCATTTGTATGAACTCCAACCTGCTTGCCATTTACATAAACTATATCAAGCTCATTTCCAGTTTTTGCAGTAACCGTGCCATTTGTATAACGAGGAATCATTTTTACTATTTTTTCATTATCCTCAAAGGTTGTTTTCATTTCCTGGGCCAGCTCTTCTTCAGAATGTGTCAGCATAGCTGTAATATCGTCTCCACTTGACCCTGTAACATAGCCAATCCCCTTATAAAGCGCAAATAAAACAGCTAAAATAACCAGAACAACTAATACCTTGAATATAATAGATATAGTCTTTGAACTGGAATTAGTACCCACCTTAACATCTACAACTGGAGGCGCTGTATACGGAGGAAGATCCTTTATTCTATCCGGATCAACTGTTCCTCTACCAATCCCACCATGGTACTTTGAACCTTCGCCTTTATTATACTCCTCATTATAGTCATCAAGCTCTTCTATTCGTACCGCTCCATCAACCTTAGGAATCCCATCAACTACTTCATCATCATCATCGCCGTCATGTTTCATTTGTAAAGCCATATTTACCCTCGCTTTTATATATATTTATATTTCATGATGTGGGTGTCAAAAGTACCTTTTGACACCATATGACATACGGATTGCTC